>JAEEHY010000285.1 GCA_016281085.1 Lachnospiraceae bacterium | reverse complement strand
TTGAAATAAATAAGATATTTAAAATAACCGAAGGTATGGTTAAAAGG
Source organism: Lachnospiraceae bacterium (assembly GCA_016281085.1). Classification (GTDB taxonomy): domain Bacteria; phylum Bacillota; class Clostridia; order Lachnospirales; family Lachnospiraceae; genus UBA2868. Next base: position 5,755 of record JAEEHY010000285.1, on the reverse strand, counting down.
GAGAATTAATAATTATGTCAGAAACAGTGAACAACGAATACGGTGCCGACCAGATACAGATACTTGAAGGATTGGAAGCCGTAAGAAAAAGACCGGGTATGTATATAGGGTCAACATCATTAAGAGGTCTTCATCATCTTGTATATGAGATAGTTGATAATTCGGTTGATGAAGCTCTTGCCGGATTCTGTGACACTATTACGGTTACTATCAACAGTGATAATTCCATTACGGTTGTTGATAATGGAAGAGGAATTCCGGTAGGTATCAATTCTAAAGCAGGAATCCCGGCAGTTGAGGTAGTATTTACAGTTCTTCATGCAGGAGGAAAGTTCGGAGGTGGCGGATACAAGGTATCGGGAGGACTCCACGGAGTAGGTGCTTCAGTAGTTAATGCTCTTTCCAACTGGCTTGAAGTATTTATCTATAATGAAGGTCATGTATACAAACAGCGTTATGAGAGAGGAAAGGTTATATATCCTCTTAAGGTTGTAGAGGACTGTGAGCCTGATAAGACAGGTACAAAGGTAGTGTTCATGCCTGATGATACCATTTTTGAAGATACTGTATTTGATTTTGATACCCTTAAGCAACGTCTGAGGGAAATGGCATTTCTTACAAAGAATCTAAAGATAGTTCTCAGGGATGAACGTCCCGAAGAACCTGTTGAGAAGCAGTTCCACTATGAAGGCGGTATAAAGGAATTTGTAACATATCTTAACAGAAGTAAGACCGCACTGTATGAAGATGTTCTTTATTTTGAAGGAAAAAAGGACAATGTATATGTTGAAGTAGCCATGCAGCACAATGATTCATACAATGAAAGTGTTTTCAGTTTTGTTAATAATATTACTACTCCTGAAGGAGGAACACATCTTACCGGTTACAGAAATGCAATAACAAAAACTTTTAATGATTATGCAAGAAACAATAAGCTTCTTAAAGACTCTGAACCTAATCTTTCGGGAGATGATATAAGGGAAGGTCTTACGGCTATTGTTTCAATAAAGATAGAGGAACCTCAGTTTGAGGGACAGACCAAACAGAAGCTTGGTAATTCGGAAGCCCGCGGAGCAGTTGATTCAATAGTAAGTGAACAGCTTACTTATTACCTTGAACAGAATCCTACGGTAGCCAAACAGATATGTGAAAAGTCGATCCTTGCACAGCGTGCAAGAGAAGCGGCAAGAAAAGCCCGTGACCTTACCAGGAGAAAAACAGCACTTGAAGGAATGGCTCTTCCGGGAAAACTTGCCGACTGTTCGGATAAGGATCCTAAGAATTGTGAAATATTCATAGTAGAGGGTGATTCCGCCGGAGGTTCCGCAAAAACCGCACGAAGCAGGGCAACACAGGCTATCCTTCCTTTAAGGGGTAAGATATTAAATGTAGAAAAGGCCCGTCTTGACAAGATATACGGAAATGCCGAGATAAAGGCTATGATAACAGCTTTCGGTACAGGTATACATGATGATTTTGATATCAGCAAACTAAGATATGACAAGATAATAATCATGACGGATGCCGATGTTGACGGTGCCCATATAGCGACACTTATGCTTACTTTTATATACAGATTTATGCCTGAGCTTATAAAAGAAGGTCATGTTTATCTTGCACAGCCTCCTCTTTACAAGCTTGAAAAGAACAAAAAGGTATGGTACTGCTACAGTGATGACGAGCTTAATAAGCTTCTTATAGAGGTAGGCCGAGACAGTAACAATAAGATACAGCGATATAAGGGACTTGGAGAAATGGATGCACAACAGCTGTGGGAAACAACAATGGATCCTACAAGCCGTACACTTCTTCGTGTAAATATGGATGAGGAATCTGTATCGGAACTTGATCTTACCTTTACAACCCTTATGGGTGATAAGGTAGAGCCAAGGCGTGAATTCATAGAAGAAAATGCCAAGTTTGTTAAAAATCTGGATATATAATTAAATATCTTTTATTGATATTTATCAAGGAGAATATATAAAAAAATGGATGACAAGATATTTGATAAGATCCATGAGGTTGATCTTAAGAAAACAATGGAGAGCTCATATATTGATTATGCCATGAGTGTTATAGCCGCGAGAGCTCTTCCTGATGTAAGGGACGGAATGAAGCCTGTTCAGAGACGAATATTATATGCAATGTCAGAGCTCGGCAATTATCCGGATAAACCTCACAGAAAATGTGCTCGTATCGTTGGCGATACAATGGGTAAATACCACCCTCACGGTGACAGTTCCATATACGGAGCACTCGTAAATATGGCACAGGACTGGTCAATGAGATGTATCCTTGTTGACGGTCACGGTAACTTTGGTTCGGTTGACGGTGACGGCGCCGCTGCAATGAGATATACGGAAGCAAGATTATCCAAGATTTCAATGGAAATGCTTGCGGATATAAATAAAGATACTGTTGATTTTATTCCCAACTTTGATGAGACCGAAAAAGAGCCTACAGTACTTCCGAGCCGTTTTCCAAATCTTCTGGTTAACGGTACTACCGGTATTGCTGTTGGTATGGCTACAAATATTCCGCCTCATAACTTAAGTGAGATAATAGCTGCAGTTGTCAAGATGATAGACAACAGAATAGAGGAAGACAGGGAAACGGATATAGATGAACTGCTTCCAATAGTCAAGGGTCCTGATTTTCCGACAGGAGGTGTTATACTCGGAACACGCGGAATAGAAGAATCCTACAGAACCGGACGAGGCAAGATAAGGGTACGCGGAGTTACAGATATAGAAACAATGCCTAACGGTAAGAGCCGTATCATAATAACAGAGCTGCCCTATCTTGTTAATAAGGCTAAGCTTATAGAGAAGATAGCAGAGCTTGTTAAGGATAAGAAAATAGATGGTATTACCGATCTTCGTGATGAATCTGACCGCGAAGGTATGCGTGTAGTTATTGAACTCAGAAGAGATGTAAATGCAAATATCATTTTGAATCAGCTGTATAAACACACTCAGCTTCAGGATACCTTTGGTGTTATAATGCTTGCACTAGTAAACAATGAGCCGAAGGTAATGAGTATAGTAGAAATACTCGGACAGTATCTGAAGCATCAGGAAGAGGTTGTAACCAGAAGAACAAAGTTCGATCTTAACAAAGCCGAAGAACGTGCTCATATTTTGGAAGGCCTGCTTATCGCCCTCGATAATATTGATGAAGTAATAAAGATAATAAGAGGAAGCAAGACGGTAGCTGAGGCTAAACAGCAGTTGATCGAAAGGTTCGGACTTACTGATGCACAGGCACAGGCCATAGTAGATATGAGGCTTCGTGCTTTAACAGGCTTGGAAAGAGAAAAGCTTGAAGAGGAATATGCAGAGCTTCAGAAGAAAATAGCTGAGTTCAAGGCTATTCTTGCAGATGAAAAGCTGCTTCTTGGAGTTATAAAAAAGGAAATTCTGATAATTTCTGATAAATACAATGATGAAAGAAGGACCAAGATAGGTTTCGATGAATTCGATATCACAATGGAAGATCTTGTTCCAAAGGAAAATACCGTCATTGCCATGACTTCACTGGGATATATTAAGAGAATGACCGTTGATAATTTCAAATCCCAGCACAGAGGCGGTAAGGGTATTAAAGGTATGGCAACCATTGAGGATGATTATATAGAGGATCTCCTTATGACAATGAGCCATAATTATATCATGTTCTTTACAGATAAGGGACGTGTATACAGGCTTAAGGCATATGAAATACCTGAAGCCGGAAGAACCTCAAGAGGAATAGCGATCATTAATCTTTTACAGTTGACACCGGGTGAAAAAATAAGTGCCATCATTCCGATAAAGGAATATGATGAACAAAGAAACCTGTTCATGGTCACCAAGAAGGGTATAGTTAAGAAGACCAATATAATGGAATATGTAAATATCCGTAAGAATGGTCTTATAGCCATCAACTTAAGAGATGATGATGAGCTTATTGAAGTTAAATCAACCGATGCAAACACTCATATATTCCTTGTTACTAAGAACGGTATCTGTATAAGGTTCAAGGAAACAGATGTAAGATGTACAGGCCGTTCATCAATGGGTGTTAAGGGAATGAACTTAAGTGATGATGATGAAATAGTAGGAATGCAGCTCGATCATCAGGGTGAAGCCCTTTTAATAGCATCGGAAAAAGGATACGGAAAACGTACAAATACTGATGAATTCACAGTACAGCACCGTGGAGGAAAGGGTGTTAAGTGTTATAAGATCATAGATAAAACGGGTTATGTCGTAGGTGTTAAGGCTGTTAATGATAATCATGAGATAATGATGATAACTACGGAAGGTACGATCATCCAGATACCTATGAAGGATGTATCGATGCTTGGAAGAAATACCTCCGGAGTTAAGCTTATAGATCTTAATGATAATGTTAAGGTAGCAAAGATAGCCAAGGTACGTGAGAAGGTTTCGGACGGAGTCAATGAAACAGATGACGATGATATTGAAGATGTAAAGGAAGATTCATCTGATGATCCGGTAATAATAGTTCATGATGAGGTAGATATACCGGATGATATCGATGATGAGTATCCGGATGAAACAGACAGTGATATAAGTGAAGATGATGAATAACTGATCTTTCCTATAGGGGTAAATATAAATATTTACCCCTTAAAAATTTTTAAAGGAATATATATGAGAGAAATAAATGTAAATGTAATAACAGACAATATTAAGGAAATGTGTATAGAAGCTACGCATTATCTGTCAGATGATATGAAGGAATGTCTGTATAATGCGGAAAAAAATGAAGTATCCGAGCTTGGTAAACAGATACTCGGACAACTTGTTGAAAACCTTGATATAGCGGGAAAGGATATGATCCCTATCTGCCAGGATACAGGTATGGCTGTTATATTTATGGAAATAGGACAGGATGTGCATTTTACCGGAGGTTCTCTGGAAGAAGCCATAAATGAGGGTGTAAGGAGAGGATATGTAGACGGATATCTGCGTAAATCTGTTGTATCGGATCCACTTTTAAGGGAAAATACAAAGGATAATACTCCTGCAATAATACATTATGATATTGTTAAGGGTGACAAGGTTAAGATAACCATAGCTCCAAAGGGATTTGGAAGCGAAAATATGAGCAGGATATTTATGCTTAAGCCTGCAGACGGAATGGAGGGAGTTAAGGAAGCTGTAATAACTGCAGTAAGTGATGCCGGACCTAATGCCTGTCCTCCCATGGTTGTCGGTGTCGGAATAGGCGGAACCTTTGAAAAATGTGCCTTACTCGCAAAGAAGGCATTGCTGCGTCCGGTTAATAAGCATTCGGATATTGGATATGTGGCAGAGCTTGAAGAGGAATTGCTTGAAAAAATAAACAGTCTTGGTATCGGACCCGGGGGACTTGGAGGAAGTACTACCGCATTTGCTGTAAATATAGAGACATATGCTACTCATATAGCCGGCCTTCCCGTAGCTGTAAATATCTGCTGCCACGTAAACCGTCATTCAGTCAGGGAAATCTGAATAATTATATATAATTGTAATTATTCAGAACAGGTAATGTCATAAGGAATCCACCGCAAGCGGGTCTACGCTTCGCTCCGGTCGTTGCAGAACACCCATCACCCGGATGAGTTGCAACCCCTTATGACGAATTCTCAAAATACTTCGTATTTTTCGCTGTTTTGGATTCATCCAATACCATATATTTATAAAATATATGTGCTGTTCTGAATAGACATAAAACTACAGAAAACGATCAATAATACAGATGTTTT
>JAEEHY010000284.1 GCA_016281085.1 Lachnospiraceae bacterium | reverse complement strand
TCAGAGCGGAAGCGGTCAGATACAGGATGAAGGGAACAGACCACAGAACGGAAATGGTCAGATGCATGGAGGTTGGAACAGTCCTCAGAGCGGAGGCGGTCAGATGCAGGATGAAGGGAATATACAACAGGGCGAATACGGTCATGGACAGGAGGATTTAGGCAATCCCGTTGGTGAAACGGGACAAGATCAGAACGGTCAGTGGCAGATGCATACAGATGAACCAGGAAGGGATACATATCCGGCTGAAGATAACAGGAATGATCACGGATATATGCAGGATTCTTCCGCTCCGGTTACGGATATGATGAATAATGAGCGAAATATGTCTGTTCCGCCATTCTAGGGGTTACATGCCGGGATGAATGTGATATAATAACCTTAGTGTCCCTTTTCCGGAAAGAGACACTCATTTTTACTTGACTCCGCCTATATGTATTTTGAGCCTGTTCGGAACAGTTACATACGGTTTAAGAGAACAGCGTTCTGATGGTATTGCTGTAAGGGTAACGGAAATGAGGAAACTTGGTTTTAGACGGATACACGATATTGCACATATTATAAAGACAGGTCTGGAGATGGTGGTCCCCATTCTGTTTATAGGAAGTATATCAGTTCTTTTGAGCGAATTTCCCGTAAGTGTATATCAGAACTTTCTTATTACTTTTCTGGGAGGCTCTTTCCGAAGTATACTTAGTATTATCCAGTCAACAACGACGGGATTACTCGGTATTTATTTAACTATAGCCCTCAATCAGAGTTACTTAAGTGTAAAAGAGGACGGGCAGCGCCTCATGTTCCGCTTCGGAAGTCTTATGGGCAGTCTGAACTGCTTTTTTATCCTGACAGGTTTTTTTTCCGTAAGAATTGACATATCACTGCTGGGAGGGCAGAGTGTGTTAAGTGCTCTCCTTGCAGGTATCGCAGGTACTGCACTGTTTCTTAAATTTGAGGCTCTGTTTAAGACAAGAAAGAAGGTATTTGTAGACGGTGCGGGTTCGGTATTTAATACAGCGCTTCATGTAATGCTTCCGTTTCTTGCCGTTATTGTGTGTTTTGCAGTTGCCAATTATCTGGTTACCGTATGCTTTGGCGTTAAGAGCGTCCAGCATCTGTTTATCAAGGTAATGGACGGCATTTTCCTGAAGATGCACCGTTCCTATCTGAGCGGTCTGCTGCTTGTATTTATGACCAGCTTTATGTGGTGCTTCGGTATCCACGGGAACAAGATCCTTGACCGTGTTGTGGAAGAGATGTTTACGGAAATTATTCCGGGGCAGATTGTTTCAAGGAGCTTTATTGACTTATTTGTCAATATGGGTGGAACCGGTTGTGTTCTCGGACTGCTTATAGCTCTTATGATCTTCGGAAAACGCAGTTCCTCCAGGAAGCTTTTGAATCTGGCTCTGTTACCCGGGATTTTTAATATCAGCGAACTGTTGGTTCTTGGGTATCCGGTGATCTTAAATCCGCTGTTGATGATCCCGTTTATACTTTCACCCATACTGTGCTATTCAAATGCATATCTTCTTACAAGGATGGGCGTCATAGGTCAGGTTACAAACACAGTTACATGGACAACTCCGGCTGTTTTGAGCGGATACCTTGCCACGGGCTCAATGAGTGTGGTGTTGGTGCAGCTTTTAAATATACTGATCTCTTTTGCCTGTTATGCCCCGTTTGTTATTCTTAATGAAAAGAAATCGCTTGATGCATTCTCCGATGCAATGAACGAGCTTGTCGGTATACTGAAAAAGGCAGAGGAAAATACTGAAGAGGTAGTACTGACGGAATGTGATGGAAATGCCGGACGTCTGGCCAAGCTTCTGGCAACCGATCTTGATGTTTCTTTGTCTGCATCGAAGCCGGACGGGGACACTTCGGATGAGAAGATCCGTAATATATTGAACCCGCTTCTTATCAAGTATCAGCCTCAGTTTGACAATAAGGGACACTGTATAGGTGCGGAAGCGCTTCTTCGATGGAACCATGAACGATACGGGATCGTCTATCCGCCTCTGGTAGTACGTCTTGCGAAGGAAAGCGGAAGCCTGTACGGCCTGGAAACATATATCATTGAGAAATCCATAAGAGATTCGGAAAGCTTCAGAAAGGCCTTTGGAGAGTCATTTAAGTTAAGCGTTAATGTAACCGTTACAACATTGTATGATAAGAGATTTATTGACTTTATCAGGTCACTCGCTGAGCGTTACAGTCTTAAGCCCGGAAATATATGTATTGAGATAACGGAGGAAACAGAGCTTGTAACATCGGAGGAGACAGGGAACCTGATCAAGGAGATAAGATCCTTTGGTTACACATTTGCACTGGATGATTTCAGCATGGGGCATACATCCCTTCAGTATCTGCAGCATAACCAGTTCGATATTGTGAAGCTGGACGGAAATCTTACCAAGTCCCTTATGAGTAACGACAGGACCAAGGAGATCATCAACTCTATCGTATACCTTTCCCAATCGCTTGATTTCAAGGTGCTTGCGGAATTTGTTGAAACGGTTGATCAGAAGGAGGCATTGGAAAAGATTGGCTGTCTCTTATATCAGGGATATCTGTACAGTCCCGCTGTGGACCGTGACACACTTATATCAATGGCTAAATGAGTTTCAATAGGAGGAACCATTATGCGAAGCATAATTCAGGATGGTTCCGACGATATGCCGCCGACTGTTTTTGAGGGGGCAATACATATTATACGAGGAGGATAAACTATGGCTGCCGTTAAAACAGAATTCACGGAATTCATTGCCGACGACATTAAGAAATATGAAGGAGTGAGAATACCGCTTAAGACCCCGTTTCTTGTGCGTACCTTCAAGAAATGGACTAAATGTTCGAACATCCATCCCAATCCTGATGATGAATTCTGCTTCCCTGATATCGGTCCCAATTATGGTATAATTTCAGACTATGAGAGGAAGATGAGGAATGAGATGGAGCATGGAGGCAGGCCCTGGGATTGTATTGATGAACGTCTTATGGTGGAAAGGATGCACCCCGAAGGCTATATGCTGATAAACGGTCATCACAGATGGGCTGCGGCAATGAGAGTCGGTGTGAAGAAGGCTCCCATTAAGATACTGAATCTTGTACATGAAGACGATATCATAGATATAATCGAGAGGTCAAAGAACAATAAGAGAGTTGCGATAGATCTTAATGAACTTGTATTTGTAAACGAAAATGAATTTCCGGTGGAAAAGAAGCTTCCGTTCCCGGCAGACAGAAGGTATAAGGAGAAGATACGGCTGGGCTTTCCCGCGCTGTGCCGTTTCCTGCAGGCTCATAACTATGATGTCTGGGTTTTTACGGCAGATTATTATTCGGTGGATTATATCGAAGGGCTTCTTAAGAAATATCATGCGGCGCCGGACGGCATTGTTACGGCGACCGGAAAGGTTCAGAACACAACGGAAGACAAGAAAAATCGCATTAAAGATATTATGAAGAAAAAATACATCAGGACCCTGACGCTGTATAACGATATGCTGCTGGTTGCTGACAGCGGTTCGGGTGACTATGACCAGATCCCTCTTGAAGGAGCGGAGGATAACTGGGTAATGTCAGTTGAAAAAGCTGTCAAGAGGATCGAAGAAGGTAATGAAGAAAAAAAGTAATACGATAGCAAATGAAAAAATGCGTGTATCTTTTGACCTGGACGAGGTGCTTTTTGTCTTTCCGGAAACGCATAAGACCGAACCTCCGCTTAAATTCCCGTTTAACAGGATTTACAGGGAGAGGCTGCGGTTTGGAACTCCACGGCTGATCAATCGTCTTCAGGAAATGGGATATGAGGTGTGGGTATACACTTCATCCTTCCGTACGGAAAGATATATCAGGAATCTGTTCAGGCATTACGGGGTTCGTTTCGACGGCATAGTAAACGGGACAAGGCATCTTAAAGAGGTGCAGAGGAACAATAAGACCACACTTCCGCAGAAGGTTCCCAGCAGATACAGGATCTCGCTGCACGTTGATGACGAATCGGTCATATGTACACTGGGAAGACAGTACGGATTTAATGCATATCAGCTCGATGCGCAGGATGATGACTGGGAGGATAAAATTGTGCAGCGCGCGGAACAGATCAAGAGAAGAGAGTTCCCGTCAGACGCTTCGGAGGAAGGTTAGTTTATAAAAATATTCTAAAAATGTCTGAATTATATTATAATAGAAACGGTACATACATAAACTAAAGGTGAAATGTTTTTATGAGTTCAGATACGGGAAGGGATGAAAAGAGACTTACAGTAAGAAATATTGTGATCGCTGTTCTTGTCATAATATTTTTTACCGGAATAATAACAATGTATTACCGTATGCTCTATAATGAGAAACGGAATAATATTATAAAGAACGGCGAGATGACGGCCAAGGAAGCGGCAGATCATATCGACCGTTATTTAACTACGAATATCGACTCTGTCAAGCTTGCAGCTTATACGTTGGATGAAATGATAAGTGAAGGGCGGACGGATGAAGAGATACAGGATTATCTCGTGGGCCAGTCAACGGCGGTAAGGGCAGCCGTCATTGAGAATTCGACGGGATTGTACGGATACATAAACGGCAGATTCTTCAGCGGGACCAACTGGGAGCCGCCCGAGGATTATGATGCAACAGCACGCCCGTGGTATACAAGACCGATGGAGGATCCCGGTGAGATCACCATTCTGGATCCCTATTTGGATGTCCAGTCAGGCAATGTCATGCTTGCGCTCGGTAAGACACTTTGCGACGGTGTCAGCGTAATATCGGTAGATGTCTCTCTCGATCAGATACAGAACCTTACCGAGGAAGCTGTGAGAAGCGGGAACTCGGATATAGAAATGATCCTTAATGACAAGGGAACCGTAGTGGCTCACTCGGATATAAACGAGGTGGGTAAGAATTATCATGATGAAAAAGGTTCGTTGGGATCGGAAATAGCGGACAGGCTTAATAACGGCAACTCTTATTTCGAGTTTATATACGGTGGGGCGAACTATATAGTATATGTTGCGGATATGCAGAACGGATGGTCATGCATATCCGTTTATGATGCTACCGAGGTATTCGGTTCGCTCAAGTTGATAATGTTCATAACGATAACCGTAGTCATAGCCATAGTGCTTATAATAAGCATTTTGATGACACGTTCCAACAGATATCTTCATATGTCGGCGAAGGCGATCGCCGCCAGTGAAGCCAAATCGGAATTTCTTTCCAAAATGTCTCATGAGATAAGAACTCCCATAAATGCAATGATGGGAATGAACGAGATGATCCTGCGGGAGAGTAATGACGCCTCGATCCGTACATATTCGGAAAACGTCAAGACGGCAGGCAGACACCTTCTGGGGCTTGTGGATGAGATACTTGATTATTCCAGAATGGATGAGGACAGTAACAAAGCAGATGCAGAAGAGGAAAACAGGGAGGATTATGATGCATCCTACTGGGAGAATATTGCGATCAAGGAGATATATCATGAGAAGTTCATAGCTCCCGATGCCCGTATTCTTGTAGTGGATGATAATCCCATGAATATCATGGTATTCAAGAGTCTGGTCAAACAGACCAAGGCGATCATAGACACCGCAAACAGCGGTGAAGAGGGTATCAGGCTTACGGCCGGCAACAGGTATGATATTCTCTTTCTTGATCATATGATGCCTGATAAAGACGGAATAGAAACCCTTCATGAGATAAAGGGCGATCCTTCCAATCCCAACAAAACAACGCCTGCCATATGTCTCACAGCCAATGCGATAGCGGGTGCAAAGGAAAAATATATTTCAGAAGGATTTGATGATTATCTGACCAAGCCTGTAAATCCTGATGCACTGGATGAGATGATACTCGAATATCTTCCGGAGGATATGGTAATTAAATGCTCCTTAGATGAAGATGCTGAAGAAGGAGACGGTACAGAGCTTCCGGAAGCAGTGAAAGCTATAAGTTCAGAGCTTATAGATACGGACAGGGGACTGAGAAACAGCGGAACGGTTGAGTCATATCTGGCTCTGCTTAAGGTGTTTTATGAGGACATAGACGGAAAGATCGGGGAACTGAACCGCTTTTATGAAGAAGAGGATTACAGAAATTATACGATAAAAGTTCATGCCCTTAAGAGCTCGGCAAGGATCATAGGAGCAGGTGATCTCGGTGAGGAGGCACAGAGGCTCGAGAATGCCGGAAAGGCCGATGATATCGAGTACATAAAGAGCCATCATGAAACGTTTATAAACAGATACAACAGTTTCAAAGAGCCGTTGTCTTCCGTGTTCCCGGCTCCTGACAGTGATCACGACAAGCCTGAAGCAGATGCAGATCTGATGGAAGGTGTGATGGAAGAGATAATGGCGGCAGCCGAAGATATGGATTGTGAAAAACTGGACAGTATCTTTGAGGAAATGGGGGATTACCGTATTCCGGAAAAGAGCAGGGATCTATATGAGAAGCTAAAGGATGCTTCGGAAAAATACGAATACAAAACGATCCTTAAGCTGATCGGTGAGG
>JAEEHY010000283.1 GCA_016281085.1 Lachnospiraceae bacterium | reverse complement strand
CCGGAGATAAACCCTGAGCATATTGAGGTTATAGAAGCACAGAAGAAGAGGCTTGGAACGAAGAGGGGCTTCATTGCTGTTAAGCCCAATTGTTCAATACAGAGCTATGCCCCTGTACTTGCGGCATGGAAGGAATTCGAGCCCACGGAGGTTGTGGCAACCACTTATCAGGCAATCTCGGGTGCCGGAAAGACATTTAAGGACTGGCCCGAAATGGAAGGTAATATAATTCCTTACATAGGCGGCGAGGAAGAGAAGAGCGAGCAGGAGCCCTTAAGGATACTGGGTAAGGTTGTGGACGGAAAGATCGAGAAGGCTTCGTCACCGCTTATTACGACCCAGTGTATACGTGTTCCTGTTCTTAACGGACATACTGCTGCAGTGTTTGTACGTTTTAACAGGAAGCCTTCAAAGGAGCAGCTCATCGAAAAAATGGTAAGCTTCAGAGGAGTTCCGCAGGAGCTTGAGCTTCCCAGTGCTCCCAAGCAGTTCATACAGTATCTGGAGGATGATAACCGTCCTCAGGTATCTCTGGACGTTGATTACGAGAGAGGCATGGGCGTTTCGATTGGAAGGCTCAGGGAAGATACGCTGTTTGATTACAAGTTTGTGGGACTTTCACATAACACTGTAAGAGGTGCTGCGGGAGGAGCTGTTTTGTGCGCAGAGCTTCTTAAAGCCAAGGGATACATTCAGGCAAAGTAATTTCCGTTTGTGAGGAATAAGATGACCGATATTAATTATAAGATGGATCTTCTTGTATCCATGAATGAGAAATTAGCACTGGATCAGCGTGTGCTTAAGATGATCACAGACAACAGCGGAGATATGTATATCTACTACGATTTCCGCAACGGTCTGAATGTTAAACTGTACGGAAATTGGGACCGTATTGCAGGAAACGGCATTACAAACAGTCCTTTTGACAGGGCCTATATGAGTTCGCTCATCTATGATGATGACTGGAAGTATTTCATGGAAACCTTCATAGATATGGAGCAAAGAGGAGAGAAGAAGGCCAGCGGTGAAGTAAGGATCGCAGACAAGAGGGGCTGGTTCAGGTGCGACGGGATCGTTAATTATGACGAAAAGGGACAGCCGGTCGAAAAGCTGCTGTGCTTTTCCGATATTACCCGTATGAAAGCACAGCATGAGGAGCTTCAGTACCTGGCATATTATGATTCGCTGACAGGTATATTTAACCGTAATCATTTCGTATCCATATTAAGGAATATGTGTGAGGATGCGGAGAAGAATAAGACAAGCGTCGAACTTCTCTTCATAGATATCGATGATTTTAAAAAGATCAACGACAGTATCGGACTGCTTCTCGGTGATGAACTGGTACAGGCTTTTGCAGGCAGGCTTAAGGAATACGCAGGTGACTTTATCAAGGCGGGCAGGTTCGGATCGGACGTTTTCAGCATCGCCATCTATGATCCGGGCGGAACGAGAAGAGCCGAGTCTGTTTACCATGATGTCTGTGAGGATCTGAGGAAGCCGTTCGTACTGTCCAATAAGAAGGAGGTCCGTTTCACGATAAGCGGCGGTGTGGCTGAATATCCCGAAGCCGGAAGGACTGCCTTCGAGCTGGTCAAAAATGCGGAAATCGCATTGTTTAAGGCTAAGGAAAAAGGGAAGAACAATATCCAGTATTTTGAAATGGATATGCTTAACAGCTTTATTAAGTCGGTATCAACAGAGGAAAGGCTTAAGGAGGCTATTGAGAATGAGGACTTTGAACTCTACTTCCAACCTCAGTTCTTTGCTGCGGATAATAAATTAAGAGGAGCCGAAGCACTTATAAGATGGATAGATGAAAATGGTGAGATAGCTATGCATCCCACTGATTTTATACACATAGCGGAGAAGAACGGTGCGATAATCCCCATAGGTAACTGGGTTATAAAGGATGCCATGAGGATAGTCAGTGAGTGGTGTGAAACCTACAATTTCCCGTTTATTCTTTCTATCAATATTTCGGCGATACAGCTGGATAAGGATAATTTCGTTGATTCGATAAGACATGCACTCAATCTGTATGGTGTAAAGGCTGAGTGTATCGAGCTTGAGCTTACGGAGAGTATTTTTCTTGAAGACAGTGAGAAGGCCAGACATAAGATCTCACAGCTTCGCAAGATGGGCTTCCGTATTTCTCTTGATGATTTCGGAACAGGCTTTTCTTCGCTCTCATATCTGAAGGATCTGCCGATCGACACGCTTAAGATCGATAAGAGTTTTGTGGATACGGCAATAAAAGACAAGGCTACAAATATAATCACGGAGTCTGTTGTAGATATGGTCAATAAGCTGGGACTCGAAACGATCGCAGAGGGTGTCGAGGAACAGAAGCAGTACGATTATCTTAAGAAAATAAAATGTGATGTGATACAGGGATATCTGATGGGTAAGCCGATGTCCAAGGGTGATTTTGAAAAGCTTTTCATTGGACAGATAACGGATTGACTATTGTTCTTTGAATATGAAACGGTGGTGTTACAATGGCATTTAAACGAACCGGAGAGCTTAAGACATTACATAATTACTATAACAGGAATGACAATCAGATTGTTGTTCTGTATGGTGACAGATACAGCGGGAAGCATTCCATACTAAGGGATTTCCTTAAGGGGAAGGACTTCTTCTATTATTCTGCAAGGGCATGTTCGGATGAGGAGCAGCTTAAGCAGTGGTATGACGAGCTGAAGGATGCCCTGCCCAGGAACACTGTTATTAAAGAGGGATATAACGGTATAATCTCAACCCTTACCGAGCAGAAAACAGAAAGCGGGAAGAGAATAATAGTAATCGATGAATTCCAGAACATCGTTAAGACGGGAAATGCTTTTATGGAAGCAGTGGTCCATGGTGCTCACAGCAAGATAAATCAGACGCCTTTAATGTTTTTGCTGTGTTCTTCATCCGTGTACTGGATCGAGAATCAAATGGTTGACAGGCTTAAGGAGCTTGCTTTTGAGATATCGGGACTGCTTCGTCTAAATGACCTTAAATTCCTTGATTTTACCAAGCATTTCAAGAACTATGGTATGGAGAGCAGTGTTGAGGCTTACTCGGTTATCGGCGGAAGTCCGATGCTGTGGGAGCTGTGGAATGATGAGAAGACTGTTCCCGAGAACATATGTAAGCTTGTTTTAAAGGAGGGCGCGCCTCTCAATGAATACGGCAATCACCTTCTTCCTTCGGAGCTCAGGGAGCCGGTAGTATACAATACCATACTTTCGGCACTTGCCCAGGGTAAGAACAAGCTTAACGACATATATAAGTATACAGGTTTCAGCAGAGCCAAGATATCCGTATATCTTAAGAACCTCATAGAACTTGAGATGGTCGCAAAGATCGATTCGGTTAACACGGCCGGACATGAAAACGTTCAGAAGGGTATATACAGGATAGTTAATCCATTTGCCAGATTTTGGTATAAATACGTGTTCAAGAATTATTCGAAGCTCACCTTCATGCCTCCGGAGAAGTTCTTCAACAGATATATCGCACCTACTTTTAAATCCTATACTGCGTATTGTTTTACTGATGTATGTGCCGAATATCTTGATATCCTGAATCAGAAGGATATGCTGAACTTCAGATACAATCAGAGAGGTGTCTGGGTCGGAAAGGTGGGGACTATCGATACGGTGGCAACCGATGATGACGGTCGCACTCTTGTGGCTCTGTGTAACTGGGAAAATCCGGTTATGAGTTATGCCGATTATGAGTGGCTGATGCTCTGTATAAAGCAGGCAAAGCTGAATGTTGATTCCATTTATCTTTTCTCGGCAGGTGATTTCGATCTTGAGCTTAAGCAGGAAGCCATGATCAGGGATAATGTGCGCCTTATTGACGGTTCGCAGCTGTGATTTGGTTTAGAGGTGTCTTTTGGGTAAGAAGCTTATAATAACCGAGAAACCTTCCGTTGCGCGTGATTTTGCCCGCGTGCTTAATGTGAAAGGTAACCGGGATGGCTATATTGAGAATGATGAATATGTAATATCGTGGTGTGTAGGGCATCTTGTAGGCCTGTTATATCCCGAGGATTATGATATAAGGTTTAAATCGTGGAAGCTTGAGGATCTTCCGTTTCTTCCAAGGGAATACAAATATGGTGTTCTTAAGCCTGTTGCGAAGCAGTACGGAATAGTTCACGATCTTCTCCAAAGAAGTGATGTGGATACCGTTTACTGGGCAGGCGACTCCGGGAAGGAAGGTCAGACCATAGAGGAAAACATCCGCAATTACGGCGGCGTCCGTGATGGGATGCGGGAGCTTCGCGTCTGGATCGATTCCCAGACTGACGAGGAGATACTTAAGGGTATTAAAGAAGCCAAGGCGATGAGTGAGTACGAGAATCTCGGCAAGTCCGGTATCATGCGCACCATTGAGGATTATGCGCTAGGTATCAACTTTTCGAGAGTACTGTCACTTAAATACGGCAGGCTGATCAATGATGCGGCTGCAACCAAGAAATATGCAGCGATCGCAGTCGGGCGTGTAATGACCTGCGTGCTCGGAATGGTTGTTTACAGGGAAAGAGAGATAAGGAACTTCACAGAGACTCCTTTCTACCGTGTGATAGGCAACCTGACAGAGGATAAGATCCCTGCGGAATGGAAGGCCGTTGAAGGATCTGCATACTTTAACAGCCCGCTTCTTTATAAGGAAAACGGCTTTAAGAAGAAGGAAGATGCGGATGAGCTGATAAAGCAGCTTACAGGTAAGACAGCCCTGGTCGAATCCGTAGATAAGAGTACTTCAAGGAAAAAACCACCACTGTTATTCAATATAACCGAGCTGTCTGCGGAGTGTGCGAAGAGATATAAGATCAATCCCAATACAACGCTGCAGATAGCACAGGATCTCTATGAACGCAAGCTTACAACCTATCCTCGTACCGATGCGAGAGTGTTAACAACTGCGGTTGCAAAGGAAATAGATAAGAATTTAAACGGTCTTTTGAATTATGAGCCTACGGCTGTGTTTGTACAGAAGATACTCGGCGATAAGCTGTACGAAGGACTTGAGAAGACGCAGTATGTCAAGGATGCGGATGTAACGGATCATTATGCGATAATTCCGACGGGATATACAAGAGATCTTAACAGTCTTTCCGATATACAGAGGAAGGTTTATGACCTTATCGTAAGGCGTTTCTTAAGTATATTCTATCCGCCGGCAGAGTATGTTTCGGTCAAAATGACCGTATCAATAGATAAAGAGAAGCTGTTTTCGACTGCCAAGATATTATCGAAGAAGGGCTATATGGAAATAGCAGGCGTTGCCAAACAGAAGGAAGATGAACAGGATGATATTTCCGAGTCCGGTAAAAAGAGTATTCTTGATACGATAAGCAGGCTTAAGAAGGGTGATACGGTTACTGTTGATTCCTTTGAGATTAAGGAGGGCAAGACTTCGCCTCCCAAAAGATACACCGCCGGAACAATGATGCTTGCGATGGAAAACGCAGGTAATCTTATTGAAGACGAGGAACTGAGAGAACAGATTAAGAAGACGGGTATCGGAACATCCGCAACAAGAGGCCAGATAATCAAGAAGCTGGTTGATATAGGATATCTGAACGAGAATAAGAAGTCACTGATCCTTACCCCGGAGAAGCTTGGGGAAAT
>JAEEHY010000282.1 GCA_016281085.1 Lachnospiraceae bacterium | reverse complement strand
ACGGTCTCATGATCTGCATTCTTTGATATTACCGGAATTAAAGCGTTGTGTTTGAGCTGATGCATAAGCTCTGCGGCATCCTTTCTGAAGCCAAGCGGCTTTATGTAGTAATTCCATCCGCTCCCGGTATATTCTCTCATGTGGCCGGATCTTATTCCCAGAAGTATATGAAGAAGAGAACGGCTTATCCTGGAATAGTTTAAGTCTTTTGATTTGAGCTCAGTGCACAGGCCGGAAAAGGACGGCGCATGGGCATATTTTCCTGCTATTTTCCCTGCAAGGTTTATGGATACGTCAAGGTAGTCCGTGAGTGAAAGCAGTCTGACATCCGCAGGATCGGAGGATATGTGCCCGCGGTTCATATCCATGGTATTGCCGGCCGATAAAAGTTCATGTAACCGGTAAAAGAGAAGAAGGCTGTAATCGTTTTCGCTCATTACCGGATGCTGCTTTAAGTAATCGGTGAGTGAGGAGAGGACATCATGGGGCATCCTGCTTTCCATTGAAGCGTAGAAGCCAAAATCCGAGCCAAGCGGATCTTCTGAGAGTACGGGGATATTCATACCCTGCGTAAATAAAGAAGCGTTAAGCAGTTCCTGTCTTATTGAAGTGGATGATAAGGCACCTGCGGATCTGTCATGGTAATCTGAGCGCAACCGCTTTGCTGTATGAAATTCACATTTAAGGCCCAGTTTTTTTGCGGCTCTTATATAAGCAACGGCAAGCAGGTTGTTGGGTGTTTGGAGAAGGTCCTTAATATGCGCAGGGATATCGTCCCGGGAATTGACCGCGTAAGAATAACTGTTTCCTGCCATGAGGAGCTGCCTTGTTTCGGGATTGTCGGCTTGTTCTGATCCGTCAAGGCATTCGGCCGCTTCCAAAAGCTGCCCGATATCACCGCATTCGGAGCCGAATGAGATACAGTCGACCATACCGAGCTTTTGTATGAGCGAAACGGCGCCGGTCGAGAAATACTCAAGACTTCCCGTTGAATAATAAAGAGGAAGCTCAATGACAAGGCTTATTCCGCCAAGGAGAGCGGCCTTTGCTCTTTCGTATTTGGAAAAGACGGCAGGGCAGCCACGCTGAACGTGATTTCCTGACATTATTGCAATTATATGATCGGCCTTTGTTTCCTCAATGGCTCTGTTTATATGAAAAACATGACCATTGTGTAATGGGTTGTATTCTGCGATTATTGCTGTTACTTTCATTTTATGGTCCTTATTTTATCTTCCGGCAGATGTTTAAGCAGTGTGGCTTCAAGTTCGTCCGGATTTATTGGTTTGGTAAGGTAATCGATGAAGCCTATACGCTTGTATTCCTCATCCATTCCGCTGATCGCGTTTGCTGTAAGCATAATGACCGGAGTGTCTGTGTTAAGACCGTGAGTTGATATAATCTTGAAGGTTTCTATGCCGTCTTTGATCGGCATGCGATGGTCAAGGAGTATAAGGTCATATTTGAAATGACTGCATTTGTCTATTGCATCATCCCCTCCGGTGACCCTGTCGATACGGATCTGCGTAGACTTTAGCAGTCCTTCCACAACCATAAGATTGGTTATTGAATCATCCACGATGAGTATATGTGCATCCGGAGCAGTGAAGCTTTCCCTGTATTCTGGCATCTTGTTGGTATGAGGATTTACGAGAGGACCTACAGGGGCATGATCCGAAACATACTGAGGGATAACAACCGTAAAACGGCTTCCGTGTCCGGGCTCACTCTTAACGCCGATCGTTCCGCTCATAAGTGCCACAAGCTCCTTGGTTATGGTAAGCCCGAGACCCGTTCCCTGAATGGCAGCATTTCTTTCTTCGTTCATCCTTGTAAAGGAATCAAAGAGGAAGGGTATATCATCGGATGAAATGCCTATGCCGGTATCGGAGATATCCACAATAAGATCAATATTGTCTTTCCCGGTTTCGTCAAAGGTCATATTAATGGTCACACCTCCGGAAACGGTATATTTTACTGCATTGCTGACAATATTTGTAAGGATCTGTCCTATAAGCTTTGGATCGCCGGTGAGGCGTGAAGGAAGTTCATCATCACAGATCACATGTATGTAAAGTCCCTTTTTTTCGGCCTCCTGTTCAAAGAAATAATAGCAATTCCTGATGAGCGTGTACGGGTCATATTCCTGCAGCCGTATTTCGGTCTTGCCTGCCTCTATCTTGGAAAAATCAAGGACGTCATTGATGATGTTCAGCAGAGTTTCGCCGGCAGTACTGATATTGTATGCATATTCCCTGATGGAAGGATCTTCGGTATTTCTCCGGATCAGTTCATTCATGCCGAGGATTGAATTAAGAGGTGTTCTTATTTCGTGCGACATATTTGCAAGGAATGAACTTTTCGCCCTGTTTGCATTGTCGGCACTTATCCGGGCTTCACGGATTTCGCTTAAATAGAATTCCTCCTCTGTAGTATCTTCTATTAATATGTAGTGCCCGATGAGCCTTGATCTGTTGTCGGTGAGGCGTTTGTACTTTATCCGGTAATGCCGTATATCTTCGACATTGTTACGCAGGGTCTTCCGGGTATAGGTCGTTTCACCGCCGGGCTTATCGCCGACTACGGATATAACGGTTTTGACAGGTTCGTCATTAATGCTGTAGTTATCCCTGTCTATACCGAAATGTTCAGTAGAAAAGGCATTGGCATATATGCATTTGTCATTGGAATCGAATATTATGAGGCCTTCGTTCATATCATCAACTGCCAGTCCGATCGACAATGTCATAAGACTGCGCGGGACGAAGGTTCGGATGCTGAAGCATATAAGCGCTCCCGCAACCGCATAGAAGATGACTGAGGCATCAAGCACAAGGGAAAGTGTCATGTAAATGATGTTCAGCAGCACCACAAGCAGCAGCACAGACAGGATCATTATGTATTTCGTTCGATGGAAGCCATTGGTTTTAAGTAATCTGGATATTATAAAATACAGTGAGAGAAATACTGCAATATAATCTATCGCAAGATGCAGATAATAGAAGGAGTTGAAGCCGGTCTGATAAAAGATGGTACCGGGATGAGAGGTGTTTTCATAAATATAGAAGCTGTGATGAAGAAAAGGATTCAGGAATATCGAGACAGAATCCGCGATCATGACGACCATGGCAGGAAGCTTAAGGCGGGATTTGGCAGTTTCATGTTCGGTATATGACAGACAGAAACCGAAAAGATGAAAAAGGATCCAGTCTATTGATGCAAAATATGTACAGTAGGCCAGCTCGGCAAAAAGATCGTTAAAGGAAAGCGCGATCAGGATATTGGCGGTTATGGCTATGATCGCGGCTATCATTGCTTTCCTGATGCTTTTTCCAAAGCCTTCCTTTATCTTGTTAACCGAACTGATGGTAACAATGATACTGAGGATGGCAAGGAAATCTATGATTACATATATAATCTTGGTGATCATATTAAGCCCTCCTTTATTGCGTTTGCCCGTGTTTGTGATATTTACCTGTATATACAGATTATAACGTATATATCATTCTTATAGCAAACGAAATATAGTGTAACTGTGCAGAAAGTACACAGGGAATGTACTTAATTTTGCACAAAGAATATTGTGTTTGTACTTGTATACAAGTTGGAAATGTACTAAAATTAGTTTAGTGGTATTACGGATCGGTTAAAGAACGAACCGGTAATACTGAGTGGTTACTTGAATTTAAGTTGAAAGAAAGAAGGTATGGGTATGGGATTCATAGACAGGATCAAGGACAGAGCAAGACAGGATGTTAAGAAAATAGTAATGCCGGAGAGTAACGACAGGCGTACACTTATTGCCGCACATAAGATACTTAAGGAAAACATTGCCGATATTATTATGGTAGGTAAAGAGGATAAGATAATGGAAGGGGCGAAATGGCTGGAGCTTGATCTGTCAAGGATATCGGTTGTCGATCCCGAGAATACGGACAAGTTCGATTTATATGCGGATACTCTGTATGAGCTTCGCAAGAACAAGGGAATGACTCCCGAGAAGGCAAGGGAAAGGCTTCTTACAGATTATCTTATGTTCGGAGTTATGATGGTCAAGATGAAGGATGCCGACGGAATGGTGGCAGGTGCCTGTCATGCAACCGCCGATGTTCTGCGTCCGTCACTTCAGGTTCTTAAGACTGCACCCGGAGTCGAACTGGTATCGGGCTTCTTCATTCTGGATGTGCCTAATTGCGAATACGGTTCGAACGGTACCTTCCTTTTTGCGGATTGTGGTCTTAATCAGGATCCCAATGCGGAGGAGCTCGCCGCGATCGCCAATTCATCATCCAAGAGCTTTACCAATCTTGTGGGTGCCAAGCCGATCATTGCGATGCTGTCACATTCCACAAAGGGCAGTGCCAAGCATGAGCTGGTAGATAAGGTGGTCCGGGCAACGGAAATAGCAAGGGATAAATATCCGTATCTTTCGATTGACGGTGAACTGCAGACAGATGCAGCAATAATACCTTCCGTTGCGGCAACCAAGGCGCCGGGAAGTGAGATAGCCGGACATGCAAACGTTCTTATCTTCCCCAATCTGGATGCCGGAAATATAGGATACAAGCTTGTTGAGAGACTGGCTAAGGCTGAAGCCTACGGTCCGATGCTTCAGGGACTTTCAAGACCTGTTAACGATCTTTCGCGAGGATGCACGGCTGAGGATATAGTGGGGGTTGTTGCGCTCACCGCAGTTCAGGCTCAGATATCATAGAAAAAGTTGTTATTTGGTAATAAACTCGTTGACAAATCCTCAGGATATATGTATAATCTATCAAGTGTGACGTGAATCGGAAGCAGATAAGGCTGTTCACCGTACACGTGGACAGTTGTCATTATATATGAATTGATAAGGAGGTGTAATGAGATGTCTATTTGTCCTAAGAATAAATCTTCAAAGGGTCATAGAGACCAGAGAAGAGCCAATTGGAAAATGAGTGCTCCCGCATTGGTTAAATGCAGCAAGTGCGGTGAACTCATGGTGCCTCACAGAGTATGTAAGGCATGCGGTTCCTACAACAAGAAGGAGATAATCCCTCAGGATTGATCCGGTAAGGATTGGTAAGAAGCTTCGGAGACTGTGTTTCCGAAGCTTTTATTTTAACTGTCCTTGATTTTTCGGGCAACATTAGGTATATTAAGTTACGAGGGTCTTGACTCTTATGACAAACAATAAAGGGTGATGGTTATGGTTAATGTGGCAGTTGATGTGATGGGAGGCGACAATGCGCCTGTCGAGCCTGTCAAGGGTGCTGTTATAGCGGTGAATGACGACAGGAATATAAAGGCATATCTTTGCGGTAGGAAGGACGTTATTGAAGCTGAACTGAAGAAGCACAACTATCCGCGTGAGAACATCGAAATTATTGACTGTACGGAGATTATTGATACCGGGGAGCCTCCGGTTATGGCTATTCGCAAGAAGAAGGAATCATCTATAGTCAAAGGACTTAATCTTGTAAAGGATGGTACCTGTGATGCTTTCGTTTCCGCAGGGAGTTCGGGTGCGATCCTTGTAGGAGGACAGGTCATAGTCGGAAGGATAAAGGGCGTTGAGAGGCCGCCTCTTGCACCGATATTTCCGACCGATAAGGGGATGGCGCTCCTGATAGACTGCGGAGCCAATGTGGATGCAAGACCATCTCATCTGGTCCAGTTCGCGAAGATGGGATCGATCTATATGGAGCATGTACTCGGTGTACCCAATCCCAAGGTTGCGATCCTTAATATCGGAGCTGAGGAAGAGAAGGGTAACATGCTGGTAAAGGAGACCTATCCGTTACTGAAGAACTGCCCCGAGATCAATTTTACCGGAAGTATTGAAGCGCGGGATGTTCCCAAGGGGGCGGCGGATGTTGTGGTATGTGAGGCGTTTGCGGGTAATGTGGCTCTTAAAATGTATGAAGGAGTGGGTTCCACAATGCTTTCGGCGCTTAAGGAAACATTCACAACGTCTTTTGCTACGAAAATGGCTTATCTTCTGGTCAAGCCGGCTCTGAAGAAAACACTCAAACGGTTTGATGCAACAGAATACGGCGGAGCTCCATTGCTCGGACTTAACGGTCTTGTGGTCAAGACGCACGGGAATGCAACATATAAGGAAATATCAACATCGATCAAACAGTGTGTGACATTCAAGGAACAGGAAATAAACAGAAAGATCAATGATATCATAAATGTACTCGAGCAATAGAGTAGGAAAGGACAGGTAACATGGAACTCGAAAAGCTTAAAAAGATAATTGCTGAAGTACTTAATGTAGATGAGAATGAAATAACGGAGGACACAAGGTTCACCGATGACCTTGGGGCGGATTCGCTCGATGTTTTCCAGATCATAATGGGTATTGAGGAAACATTTGATGTTGAAATATCCAATGAGGATGCGGAAAAGATCGTGACTGTCGGCGATGTCGTCGAGCAGATTAAAAATGCACTGAGTTAAGCATTGAAGAAAATGTGCTTGCAGCACATTTTTTTCATGTAATGGATATATGATTTCCGGGGAGAACATATGAATATCAAAAACGGATATCTGGAAATAGAGAAAAAAACAGGCTATCATTTCAGGGACAGTAATCTTATTATAAGCGCTCTGACACACAGCTCGTACAGGAATGAACAACAGAACATAAAGGATTATGAGAGGCTGGAGTTCCTGGGGGATGCGGTGCTTGAACTGACTGTGAGCGACTTCCTTTTTAAGGATAATCCGGATATGAAGGAGGGCGATATGACCAAGATGCGCGCTGCATTGGTCTGCGAGCACACTCTTGCATATTGTGCCAGGGAATTAAGTCTGAGTGATTATATCCTGCTCGGAAAAGGCGAAGAGAAAACAGGCGGAAGGGGTAGAGAATCAATAATCTCTGATGTGTTTGAAGCTGTTATCGGTGCAATATATCTGGACGGAGGTCTTGAAAAAGCAAAAGAACACATACACAGGTATGTATTGAATGATTACAGGGACAAGATCGGTTTCAGGGATTCGAAGACCACACTTCAGGAATACGTTCAGGAGAATAATGCACGGCTTGAATATGTCCTTGCAGGCGAAACAGGGCCCGACCACAACAAGAAATATGAAGTTAATGTACTTATAGATGGTGAAATAATGGGATGCGGACATGGAAGCAGCAAGAAGAGAGCCGAGCAGATGGCAGCATATGAGGCACTGAAGATGTATCAGCAGAAGTAGGTTACACGGAGAGAGAAATGTATTTAAAAAGCGTTGAGATACACGGATTTAAATCCTTTGCAAATAAAATAGTTTTCAATTTCCATAACGGTATAACAGGTATAGTGGGACCAAACGGCAGCGGAAAGAGTAATGTGGCGGATGCGGTCAGATGGGTGCTGGGTGAACAGAGCGCCAAGCAGCTGCGTGGAAGTAATATGCAGGATGTTATTTTTTCCGGAACGGAAATGCGTAAGCCGATGGGATATGCTTATGTAGCCATTACCCTGGATAATTCGGATCATAAGCTCGCCACCGATTACGAGGAGGTGACTGTCTCAAGACGTGTATACCGTTCAGGTGAGAGCGAGTATCTTATAAACGGAACGGCCTGCAGATTAAAGGATGTTTCGGAGCTGTTCTATGACACCGGTATAGGTAAGGAAGGTTATTCGATCATCGGGCAGGGTCAGATAGAAAAAATACTGAGTGGTAAGCCCGAGGAACGACGCGAGCTCTTTGATGAGGCTGCGGGTATCGTCAAATTCAAGAAACGCAAGGCTACAGCACTTAAGAAGCTTGCTGATGAGCAGGCAAATCTTGTTCGAGTTAACGATATTCTGGCCGAGAAGGAGAAACGTGTAGGTCCTCTGGGGGAACAGAGTAAGACTGCCAGGGAGTATCTTGCCAGAAAAGAGGAGTTAAAGACACTGGATGTAAATCTTTTTCTTATCGAATCCGGACGCTTCAGGGAAATGCTTAAGGAACTTGAGGAAAAGCTGAAAATAGCGGGAGACGATCTGGCCGAGAATAACGGTAAGTACGAGAACGTAAAGAACGAGTACAAAAAGATCGAGGAAGAGATAGCATCACTTGACGAACAGATAGAAGAAAAGCGCAAACAGCTGTCGGAAGGGGCACTTCAGAAGCAGCGTCTTGAAAATGAAATAAATTTAAACAGGGAAAGGATAAATTCGGCAGGAACAAATAAGGAGCATTATACAGAGCAGAGAGAATCCCTGAACGCACGGCTTAAGGTTCTGGTTGATGAGAAGAAACAGTTCGATAAGAGTAAGGAAGCCATCGATGCCTCACTTAAAGAGCTTGTTTCCACGCGGGATGAAGCAAGAGCCGAGCTTACAAAGGTT
>JAEEHY010000281.1 GCA_016281085.1 Lachnospiraceae bacterium | reverse complement strand
TTCTGTACCACAAGCCAGGTAAACCAGATGAGCATAAGCGACAGAAGAAGCAGCATATAAACAAGGAAACCGGGGCGTTCGTAGATCTCGCCCACCTTGACCAGTTCAAACTTACGCTCCTCAAGAACACGGTCGCCCGCACTGTCAAGAATTGCAAGATGGAAGGTATATTTACCCGCGGGGAGATTGACATATATTATGTTGTTCAGGCTGTTCTGCGGAACAATGGTCCATTGCGAATCATATCCTTCAAGGAAATAACCCACATTAGGTTCCTGAATGGTATAGTTCAGTATCTCCGGACTCAGCTCCACCCTGCTGACGCCCTGTCCAACGGTGATGGCACCCATCCTGGAGAGCGGCTGTAATGTACCGTCAAGACGAACTGATGCAAGCTGCATTCTGTATGATCTTACGTCACTGTTGTATTTCTCGACATCTATGATATAAACGCCCGTATCACAGGGAAGAAACAGCTCACCGTTTCCGTTGTAATAGTTCCAGGAATTGGCTGTCAGGGAAGTACCCAGACCCCTTCTCGCATCCAGAAGTTCCCAGGCCATCTCACCTCCGGCTACCAGTTCATCACGTCCAACCACATATATTCCGGCGCTTGACATAACAAAGAGCGTATCCTCGTCTTTGACCCAGATATCATAATTGTTAAAATATGGGAACTGCTCAAGAACCCGAATGTTTCCCTCCGGCTCAAGATAACACAGACTGTTACTTGTAACCAGGAACACACCTTCCGACTTCGGATCCTTGACGGTTCGCAGGATCACGCCGCTGCTCAGTCCGTCCTCGCGGGTGATCATATCCGCCACCTTCCCGTCCTTAAGCACGGCGATCCCATCGCCGTCCGTACCCGCCAGAATGGTACCGTCGTTTTGCTCCGTAATGGTAAGGATCATGGAATTTATGAGACCATCCTCGTTTCTGATAGTCTGAGTGATAGTATGATCCTTAATATAGCTGATCCCCGTATCACCTGCCGCAAGTATGGTACCATCGGAGAGTCCCGTCACTATCCGGGCACGGTTTCCGAAGCTGCCGTTGTCCGCGTTGTATTCCCAGGATCCTCCTTCAGGTGAATATTCGACCAACCCGCTGCCATAAGTACACACCCACAGATGGTCATCCTCATCAACATACATACAGCGTATTCGTTTACCTTCAAGCTCCGCTGTCATATCATTGTTTATCTGTCTGCGGCAGGCCTTGTCCACCACATCCAGTCCCTTGTCGGTACCGATGTAATAATTCCCCTGCCAAAGGACAATGGTATTGACAACGCGGCGCTCCATCCCAATGGAACCGTAAACATCCTTAAAGGGTGATTTGGCCAGCCGAAGCAGTCCAAGCCTCGAGGAAGTAAACCAGAGATTACCCTGATAGTCATACAGCATGTTGTCAATTGAGTTGTTGAAATCATTTGTATTAAGACGGTGATACCCGCTGTTGTCCACATAGGAAACACCGCTGTCCGTTGAAATGAAAAGCGTACCGTCATCCAGGTAATTAAGATTGTTTATGCATGCGACATCCTCACATGTCATTTCATCAAGCAGTTCAAAATCATCCCCTGAAATATCGTACCGGTAAATATGATTGACGGAAGTACCTACCATAAGTATTCCGTCAGGCGAAAAAGCACAGCAGTTGAACAGTTCCTGCTCATCATCCGACTTGACGGAAGCTATGATCTTACCGCCTTTCATAAGGAAAAGCCGCCCATCCGAAGCGATTGTGGCAACATGCCCGTTTTCATCCGCAGTAATGCTTTCCGTGTAGTTTATCTCGTCAAGAGTGTTTTCAATCTTCAGACCGTTGTTCATCATAAGTATCTGAAGACTCGCAGTGGTACCGACATAGTAATATCCATCAGATGACCGGATGATCGATCTGACGGAATTGGAAGGGAGACCGCTCTCCTGATCGATGACATTTACAACCTTTTCACGGATAACGATAGACAGTCCGTTATCATTGGTCCCTATCCACAAACGTCCTTCTTCATCCACATAAAGGCAGTTAACGTTTTTAACGGATTCATAGTTGTCAACCCACCGGAACTCACGTCCGTTATAGCGATACAGTCCCGCATATGTACCTATCCAGAGAACACCGTCATTTGTCTGGGCAATATCATTCGCTTCACCGCATGGCAGACCGTTGTTACTGCTGTATACGTTTTGTACATAATCGTTATAATCGATCTGATCCGTCAAAGATCCCGAAGCAGCGTTGACCGGAACCGAAAGAGCAAGCGATAAGAAGAGAAGAAGTACAAGTCCCGCAGCGCTTTCCTGTCCGATGGTTTTTGAACCGTTGTCCCTGCCATGGCGTCTGTTACGGGTAATGGCAATAAGATATACCGCTGCAACCGTAAGCACCTTATCGGCGAACTCGATAGCCAGCTGACCCATTATACAACATATCAGACCGGACCATCCTTTGTCCAAAAGATAATCCACCACACCATTACCCCATTTATTACCGGTATGTCCGTTATCAAGAAGCATATCGACCGGTACGGATACGATCAGGGCAGTGAATACTGCCATGGTAGCCACCTTCATAAAACCGAAAAACTCATCGAACCATTTCTTCCGTGCGGCAAAACCTACAATAATACCGAGTGCAATACCGGTGATGGAATAAGCCGCCGAAAACCGGTTAACCGTACTGTATGCAAGATTTCCCGTAAGCCCCACTATCGCGCCGCATACCGGTCCACCCACATAGGCGCAGAGCACCGTGCCAAAGGAATCGGCCCACACAGGCAGCTCAAGTCCTACGGCAAACAGCCTTCCCATTACATTCATGCTGACACAGAGCATCACGAACAAAACTATCTTCCAGGTTTTCCATTTCAGCATACGCTTCCATCTCCTCCCTATTATGCAGGATGAAATAAATCACGTCAGGTTGTCATCTTACCGCATCCGGATCGACGTAATGATAGATGATCTGGGCGTTCCCTATCATTTCCTTCGTGTCTTCCGAATCAATGGCAAGCCTGATATGATCCTTTCCGTCATAATCCGTTATTGAAATTCCGATATAGAATTCATCCCGCATTTCCTGGGTGACCGGTATCCTTGATACCGCTTCGATCCCTTCATTTGTATTCAGTTCTCTCAGATCAAGGTTAAGACCTTCCCAGTAAACCTGTTTCTTATCCGCATCAAAGATATACACCGTTACCGGCCAGTCAAAGAAGAAACCCGCCCGTCCGGCGTTCTTAAATGTGATCGCCAACTCCATTATATCATCAGCGAAATCATATTGCGACCTAATTTCGGAAACATATATACGATATCCCAGTCTTTTCAGCACCGAATCGGCCGCAAGTGATGTTTCCCCCGATAAATAGTCAGGTACCATCGGACCTATAAAGGTCATGTTTGATGAAGATATCATTGCGAGCACCTCGCCCATCTGCGAAGTCATCAGTGTTTCCATCGGAACAGAGCTTGTAAATTCTCCTCCGACAGGCTCCTTCTTCCCATATGATCCAACGCCCGTCAGTACAAGGTCATCCCCCGATGTCTCCTGTGTACCTCCGTTTTCAAGCCATCCAAGCCACTCCTCCGTATCCTCCTTTGCACCGACCATATCATTATAACAGCCCATCATTCCGCCTACGGCAAAATCATAATTACGTCTTGTAAGAAGTCTTGCATTCACAAAGCTCTCGGAATACAGCCTTGCATAATCTGCGCAAACGGATGGCTCCGGCATAAGTGTTCTTCCGTTTGTTCCGGCAGCATGCCATTCACCCCAGTGTCCGATACTCCCAAGCTCAACAAAGACCACAAAATGATCGCTGTTGCAGTACTCGGCGAGTTTCTTAAGTGCCCTTTCATGATAGCGTATAAAGGTCGCATCCGCGTAATCCGGGCTGTAGCCCTTACCCAATCCGGTATCGTAATGTGTTCCGGTGCCGGTCATGTCATACAGCCATTTGGGAATATCCATATGATCGTGTGCATCCGGAACATCACACATAAACCTTATGACCGCATGCTTATTCTCTTTTTTCCATCTTTCTATATTGTATCTGCGTTCCAGGGAAGCCGTATCATAAAAACCCTCCCTCGGCTCCCATTCGGCGAATGTAACCGGAATGAAGACAAGATCCGTTCCTTTGCACAGTGCTTCATTCGACGCATCGGGCGCAAATCCCATAAGCGGATTGTCAGTCAATGTCATGTCGGGCGAAAATACAGCTGTTATGTTCAGATCCGACCGGGTGGTTATATGATGTATTATCAGTGCTATTGTGATCCCCAGAACTGCGATCAGTGCATATTGTAAGAGTATGCTCTTTCTTTTATCCATTATACTCTCCGTTATACTGGATCAGGCTTACATCCCTGACACGGTCAAGCGCATCGATCTTCTCAACAAAATTGAAATTACCCTGCCTTGACATAAATTCGACAGTCATCTCTACCTGTCCCTTCCTCATTGTCTTTGATTTGAGCTGATACTTCTGGTTTCCGAACAGTCTTATTATCTCATCCTGCGTATCTTCACCCTCATAATGCACAACAAGGATGTAGATTATCCCCGAACTCTTTTTCTTAAAGAAATACATTACGAGGACCGTCATTACTATCATGGTTATTACAGCCAGAGGATAGATGCCTGCTGCCACTATGATACCTATGGATATCGACCAGAACAGATACAGAAGATCCATTGGATCCTTTATTGCGGTCCTGTATCTGACTATGGACAGCGCACCCACCATACCGAGTGAGATAACTATATTGGAGCTTATCGCCAGTGTCAGTGCACAGGTCAGGATCGTCATCCCCACAAGTGTCATCGCAAAAGAAGGCGAATAAACCACTCCGCCGTAATAGTTCCGGTAGATCAGATATATCAGCATCCCAAGCAGTATCGCCACTGCCATTGCTATGACCGCCTGTATAACAAAATCAGCCGTGATCCCGTTATTGGCCGTAAATGATTCAAGTACCGATCTTTTAAAAATATCCTTAGTGCTCATTTCATCTCATCCTTTCATTTATAAAGCAGATACGCTGCCGCTCTTTAAGATACCTGCCGTCGGATCCGTCAGGCTGTGAGCAGCCTCATAACAGGCAACATATTTGGAAAACGCCACAAATTCCTGACCGTTTACAGGCAACAGCTTCCTTATTACGGAAGGCAGGAATTCCGTATATTTAACCTCCAGGACCAGCTTATCAGGATCCTGCGCCGGAAGCCTCGGCAGTGTATTGTCGAAGATATCAAATCCGCCCACTGCCGCCGCGACCTCCATATCAAACGTGATACGTACGGTTCCTTCATTCATAACAAGAGGAAGTCTCTTGTAATCCACTATCACCTTGGGACGCATTACATTGCACATACATTCGTAATAGAATTCCCTGCACAGGTTTTCATCCCTGTACAACAGGAACTCAAAATCCGTGCTTATTATCTTTTCGAATTCATCCCTTGTAAGGTCGGCAGATTCCTTATATATGTAGTTTCCGTTTTTAATTTTTCTCTCAAGGGATATCTTACTGTCACTGAAATCATATATTCTTATACGCCATTTCTTTCTGGCGTATACCCCCATGAGCTTCTGTACATATGCCGTATTCTTATAATCATCAAAATACAGGCTCCTTATCTCATACCCGTCGCCCTTAACATGACTGTCGACAGACATGACCGGCAACAGCCTGTACTTAAGATTGTCTGCTTCGCTGCGGGAAAGGAGATATTTCCATTCATGCCTGAATATCCTGTTCCTGTCAATCATTCCATTATCCTTTACTGTTCTTCAAATATCTGTGTTTCAACCGTTCCGTCCCCGAGCACATAGAAGCACAGAACTCCGTTTACCCTTGTCTTTATTTCGGTATTATAGAATTCATAGGCTTCCTGTGTAAGACCGCTTGACGAAACTGCTCTTACCCTCACAAAATACTGTCCCTCTGACAGCTTATCCATACTGTATTCCGAATCCGTAAGGCCCTCCGCTGTTTCAATCACATTGGCAAAGTCCCATGTATTGGACAGTTCAAACTTATATGTCACATCTCCTTCCAGAACAGTCGAGTCCTCCCACGAAAACCTTATACGTCCGGAGTCGTTTTCCGGCTTCATTATATGAAACGGCCACGGCGTTTCCAGAGAATCGTAATATGCGTAATAGTTGTTATCCATCTGTTCGGGGAGCATGGAAATAAGCTCATCATATTCACGCTCCGTCACTCTTGCATAGGTCCTGTCGGGAAGTTCATAAATATACGGCTTTATTATCGATGAAAGGCTGAGTGCTTTTTTCAGTACGTTGTTTCCCGAAAGCACGCCGTCATGGTATTTGGCAATATATACGCTCAGATCGTCAACACAGTGTCTGCTCTTCACAATACTTCCGAAAAGCTTCGAATCCGTGTACAGATATATGCCCTTTTCCCAGTTCCTTACATATCCGGGATCCTTTACAAGTTCGTAATCACTTCTCAATGCCCCATCCTGATCCCAGGGGATTATGAAGAATCTGTCTGTACCCGTAGGACTGTACAGATACATATTCTCGGTATCCGTATCAACATTGTCGGTCAGTAAATTAAACGCCATGAAGCTGTACAGATTCTCTTTATCAAAATATGTATCAACCACATCCTCTATCGATGCATCCGGTGCATTAAGTGCATCCAGCATCTTTATGAGCTTGGTATGATCGTTGCTGCCCTTACTCTCCAGAAGCTCCTCAAATCTCTTCTGATCGTAACGCGCATCGGTAGGATTAAGGATCACATCCTCATGCCTTGCAAAATCAAAATCATTCAGCTTATACAGCTCCCCGGTAGAATCTATACTTCTGTTGCTCAGATATTTCTTGTTCACAGGCTCCATCATTGTATAGAGACCGTAATCCGTAAACAGCTCCTCACCTTCGTATTCATCCCTTACATAGAGATGTACAAACCTTGTTCTTATTGACATCATCTCATCGGTTTCCCTCATAAGATCGAAGCTGAGCTTATCGGTAAACCTGAAGGGATCGGTAAAGCTCTTGTTTAAGATAAGAGTCTTCATGCCATCCATGTTTCCGCTCCCCTTGTTTATCTTTATACGGTAGCTCTTCTGCTGCTTCTCCGATGCCTTGGAGCCTGTAAGCCTGACCGTTGCATTCTCGGATACATCCCCGTATCCGAACCGGTCGGAAGTGGGGCCTTCCTCATTTCCGAACTGAACAAGCGCCCCGCATTCATATATTTCCTGTCCGGCCTTTTCATAGTAATCAAGATCATGTGAATTGATCTCACGCCACGTATGTGCACCGGCCTCTGTCTTTCCTCTTCCAACGGTAAGATACAGTACAAGCACATCATCCGGATATGAGTAGAGAGAGTCAAGATCGTCGGGTCTTACACTCTCACTGAGCGATGCCTTCCCATAAGTATCTCTCAGCTCAGGCGCGGCACATCCCATGAAAACAACGGACGTGATAACAGCCTGTACAATTATCAGTATTCTCAATTTAGTATTCATATCTACCTCATACATTATTTATACGAACTGACGTGCCCGTTCCTTCCCACCTTGAAGCAGTAGCAGCCGTAGCTCTTGCCGTAACCGTCTATCTCATAGTAATCAAAGCATTCCATTGAATATCCCTCCTCATTGACAGCAGTAACCCTGAGGAAATATGTCCCGGGGCTGAGGATATCGGTCTTTGCCAGAGGAACAGGAAGTCCGCGTCCCTCATCTATAACATCCTCAAACAACGGATCGCGTGCAAGAAGATACTCATAAGTTATCTCACTGTCATTGTAATCATACGACGCTTCCCAGCTCAGGATAGTTTCATTATGTTCCGTATCGACTGTCGGAACGCCGACAAAAAACGGCCAGGGTTTTTTCATACTCTCAAGAAAGATCTCGTAATTGGCATCAGCCTCGAGCTTGATCTCTTCCGTAAGAGTGTCATACACATCCGGTGTCCTCATCTGGGAATTCTCATAATCGGGATCCCTGTACAGATACTGTTTTATTATATCCCTGTAAATATCAACCTGCTTTGACACCTTTTCATTATTGACATAATTATCATGTATATCCTCAACTGCCTCCCTAAGCATCTCCCTGTATTTCTCTTCCTTCATCATGCGCCTGATAAGCCTTAAACCCAGGAACTTGGTCATTCCCTGCTCCCAGGATTCTCCGTCATGGCGCTCCCTCCACGTATTGTAGGAAGTCCTGAAAGATGCATCCATATCCCAGCAGATCATGTAGAATCTTTCGGAATTGAGCGGACTGTACAGGAACAGATTACGCGCTCCGGTATCATAATTTCCGGTCATGATATTAAAAGCCATCCAGTAGCACAGGTTCTGCGCATCGAAATTATCTTCTATGATACTTTCTATAGGCACGGAATAATTGTTAACCTTTGAAAGCACCTCCTGAAGCTTTGAAGGATCGGGATTTCCCTTCACCTCTATATATCTGCTGTAATCCTCCTCATCATAAAGCGGATCGTCGAAAGGCACCATCATCTCCTCATACTTATCCCACTCAAAGAAGGTCACCTTATACAGCTGCCCGTTCTCATCAAGACCGTGGTTTCTCAAGAAGGTTCTGTTCACCTGCTCAACCATGGTATAGATGCCGTAATCCGCATAACCTGTCAGATCATTCTCAAATACTCCTTCCGATCCCTGTGTCCCTATGCCGTTTCCGGATATTTCTTCAGGTAAGGCATTCTCTGACACCTCTTCAGGTACGGCATTAACCGACACCGCCCCGGTACTGTCCTTAACATACAGATGGACGAACTGCGTTCTTCCTCCTATAAGCTGCGGAACCGGCTTAAGAAGATCATATGACAGCTTGTTTAGGAACCGGTAGGGATCGTTCTTGTGCTTGTTCAGGTTAAGAGTCCTCTGGCCCCTGAATTCTCCCCTTCCCTCCTTGATCCTTATTTTGTAATTCTTCTGGTCGGATCTTGATGAGGTCTGTCCCCTTACCTGAACCGATACGTTAGGGACCGTTTCACCGTATCCGAAGGAATTCTCATTGATACCTTCTCCGGTCTCATCTATATTAAGGATACCTTCAACCTTGTAACGGTCCACGCCCATTCTTTCATAATCATAGGCCGAATAGGTATTTATCTCCTCCCAGGAATGATCGCTCCCATCAGCATAATTACCCCTGCTCACATTGAGATACATGGTTATGACCGATGAATCATCATCGTCGCTGTATATTCTCTTGTCCTCCGTAATATTGCTTTCTTCCTTTACGGCCTTATCGACCTTTTTTACCTCTGTCTTACTCCCGGCTTCCTCCGTTTTTCCGGCCGGTCCGCTCACCTTTTCACTTACGCTGCAGCCCTGCATTGTAAATATGAGGGAAAACGCAATGAGCAGACTGCATATCCTTACTGACAGCTTCATTGCTTAAGCCCCTCCTTTTCCATCATTTCGCCGGCTGTTTCGGCAATGCGCGCATCTTCCCTTGCCACCATCCTCAGATAGTGTTCATCAAGAGCCCTGCTTATGGCGGTGAACAGCCCCTTCTCCTTATAGGGTACGAGGTTCTGGCGTGCCAGGAGGAAATACGGAAGCCTTCCGGTATACCATTCAAGCCTTACAAGAGCACAGAAATAGAACACTACAGCTCCGGCAAAAAAGCCGGTACCGAAATAATAAATATCTCCCTTTAATATCTGCCATATGTTCAGTGCAGATGAAATGACCGCAAAGGCAGTTGTTCCGAGCATGGCGCCCTTGTAATCTTCAAAATAGAGCTGTATCAGCATTAGTGAGTTGGCTATGGCATATGTCCCATAACCGACACACAAAAACCTGAATACCGTCATTGACAGCGAGCTCATTCCGGGTATGAAATGCTCGATCACAACTGGTCCGATAACCACGAACAGAATGGTGGTAAACAGCTGTTTGCAGCCAAGATATATAAGCTCACGCCTCAGCACATCAAGCATCTCCCTGCCGGCAAGCCTGATATCCTTAATGGCACCCTTATCGCCGAACAGTCCGTAATAATTACTGTATTTGGGATAGAAATTCACCTCCACGGAAACGACGAAACTCACCGTGGTTATAAGCAGCGAAAGGAAGGCCACAAGTGCCGGAACATCATATTCCGGAGCTCCGTAGAACAATCCCTCCACCCGAACTCTTAATGGACCGAAATACATAATGACTATGTGCGAGAACAGTCCCGTACCTACCATTCCTCCCGCTATGGCAAGTGACGGATATTTGTCAAACCATGCAAGAAAGGAAAAATGGCTTCCTCTGCTCAACGGGAAATAATCGAGCATAAGCTTGAACTGTCTTACAGCCAGCAGTCCGTACGCAATTATCATGCAGAACATAAAGCTCTCAAGAGATCCTCTGCCTATGAGCACCAGTATCAGCGCAAGCAGGAAACCTATCATCAGAGAAATTGCAAAGGTAAGGATTATTCCCTGGTAATCCTTAAGAGCAGTCATGTAGATCATCTGGGTCCATACGACTATAAGGACCATGGAAAACCAGAGACACAGGATACCCTGCACAAGTGTCGCTCCCGAAAACAGCAGGAAAATCCCGTAGAAGACAAAGCAGATAACAAGCTCCATGGATACCGCACCGAGGAATGACGGCATCACCTTCTCGTCCATATCCTCATACAACATATCCGAAACAAACCTTGTTACCACCATATTGAACCAGTTAGTCACAAGCAGAGACACCAAAAGACTGTATGTAAGCATACAGTTAAGAAGCTCCCTGTCATGATCGGACAGACCTGCCATACGGGCAACAAAAGACATCCCGACAAGCAGAACAATACCGAGCAGCATCGGTCCTATCGTGACTATGCCCGAATAACCATATGCCTTACAGAGATTAAGTATTCCCTTTTGTTTAAACAGTTTCTTAAGGCTGAAGCCTATCCCTGCCATTTCCTGAACACCTCATCATATACCTCAAGATACTTACGTATCATATCCTCGTGCATAAAATATCTGCGTACGCGTTCTCTCGCGGCCATACCCATCTTATATCTTTTCTCCGGATGATTGCACATTATAACGAAAGCATTGGCAAGTGCCGGAATATCCATCGGCGGTACACACAGTCCGGCGCTGCCCAGATCGTCATCATCGGCAACCCCGTTTATAAGCTCCTTGCAGTTCCCGACATCCGTTGTTACGCATGGTCTGCCGGATGCGAAGGATTCAAGCACCGACAGAGGCATTCCCTCCGAAATACTGGAAAGAACCGTGAAATCAAAATCCTTCATACGCTCGACTACATCTATCGAGCCCATAAAGGTTATGTCCTTAACTCCGAGCCGCTCGACAAGATCATAGCATTCCTTCGCATACTCCTTATCATCCTCAGGTCCAGCTATAAACAGTCTTGCATTTTCCACTCTCTCCTTTGCTCCCGCAAAGGCGTAGATCATTGTCTTGACATCCTTGATCGGAGCTATCCTGAGGATCGCTCCGATATCCACGAAGCCGTTTGACTTCTTTTGGGGGATATCCCCGAAGCGCTCATAATGGATCCCGTTTCCGATATAAACACATTTACCCGGATCGCATCCCATATCTATCTGTATCCGTCTGGCACCCGCATACAGGCTCGTTATCATGGAAGCATTTTCATAAGCTCCCGCAGACAGCATGTAGAAGAACCTGACCCAGAATTTCTTGAATGCGGGCATGACCCACTTGGCTCTTATGATCTCCTCTTCCCGTTCACGTGTATATATGCCGTGTTCGGTTATCATATAGGGCACATGATACTTGTAGCTTCCAAGTCGGGCAAGGATACCGCTGTAGCCGGTCGCTATAGAATGAAAGATATCGGCCTTGGGGACCTCGGCATGCAGTATATACAGTATAGGAAGGAACATCGAACGTATCGTATGGAAGAAATCGGAAAATGCGGTATAGGTGTATTCGTCCTCACATATTCCGGTAAGTATGTCAAGAAACTCCTTACTCATGAGAAATGAAAGCGGATCCACATTGTTGTCCGCATACATCTTAAACAGCATCTCCCAGTCGGGCCTGTCACAGTCTATAAGATCCCTGAGTGTCCTTATTTCTTCTTTCGAGAACTTATACTTCTTATGATTGCCCGTCTTCTTAAGGGCATCCTCCAGAAATACTTCCTTAACCTCGACCACATTATCGGGGAGCGTATATTTGAACTGTCCCTTAAGGGATGAATTTGCCCCGATCGCCCATATAACGAACTCATGCTGCGGCATTGCCTTCATATACTGATGTATCCAATATGAGACTCCGCCCGTAACATACGGGTAGCATCCCTCCAAGATAACACATATCCTCATTTGGTACCTCACATTAATGACTTTCCATACGGACCGTCCGGTTATTCGAATACGATCTCAACAGACTCATTCCTGCATTCTATAAGATACAGGTTCTCGGCTGCTTCCTTATATTCTCCGCCTTTGACTGCACTTATCTTTCTGCCGTCGTTTATCCGAAGCAGCATCCACGCTTCATCATCATAACCGTTTATGTCAAGCTCAACCCCGTTATCCGTATCTGTCCTGTCAAGTCCGAGAAGATCGTAACGAAGAACCGCTCCCGCAAGCTCTGATCCCGTAAGATTTCTTATATCGGGACAGCCCTCGTGCAGCCACTTCATATATCCCTTAAGATTGCCGTACATCCTCTCCCATCCGATCTCGGCACCGCGGTCCTCATCAAGCACATCATCCGGATGGATAAAATGCGTATTCACAAAATGAAAATTAAGCTCGGACAGTGCGGCCAGCTCCATATACTCGTCTATGATACAGCCCGATGTTATTCGGGGCGTATTAATTATCCCATCCTCTGTTGATATATCAAATTCCTGTTCGTAAGCCATATCTGTCGACAGATAAACAGAGGCTATTGAGCTTATTGAAGTATCGGCAAGAAGGCTTCGCCCCTCCTCTGACAGCACATTGGAAGGAGGCACATATACCTTAAGCTCCTGATCCTTGAAAAGGTTATGTGTGAAATCAAACACCTCGTCAAGCGAATTCCTCATATCCTCTGTGGACGGCCACTGTATATAGGAATCATACTGATCCTTGTAATCAAAGTTCTCAAGAACAAGGGGCATGTGATTGTAACCGTGGATACCTATCTCACCGCCGAGCTTAAGGATCATATTTCCGAAATACAGGAATCTGTTCGTCTCCGTATTTCTTTTAAACTCTCCGCTCACCTGATCGTTGTAATTCTCTATCACAAGACCTGTATACCTGATACCGTATTCTTTTGCCAGTTCATGTATATCCGTCCACCATATCCTTGAATAGAAATCGGAAACCGAAATGTTGTAATCCCTTGTTATATAAGTGGCATCCCCTTCGGGTACAGGTGCCGGAAAATCATCTATATAAAATGCTGAGCCGTTAATGACAGGGTAGACACAATAATCCGACAAAAGGCTGAAGGCGGCACAGTGTATTCCCCTGTAAGCCTTCTCCATTATTCCGAAATTATCGAAAACCACCGTACCGCTGCCGACATTTCTTCTCCATATCAAAGGTACCGGATAATCATCATCGGACTGCATATATACATCACAGTCATCATACAATGACAGACCGAGGGATGATTCATAGGCGTCTATGATATCATAATCCTTAAGGCTCCCGCCTATCATAAAAGGTTTGTTGAAATGAACTCCCTTTACATAAGTCACCTCGCCGCTGTCCTTAATTCCCAGCAGCTCATACAGCGTCTGAAAGCTCCCCGAGCCTTCGGGCGGATAGGCTATCATGAGATTACCTCCGTCACGCACCCAGCCCTTAAGATATGAAATATTGCTCGTAAGCAGCGGATAATGTGTGATCGCAAGTATTATAGTTTCATATCTGTCAAAATCAGCTATATCGAAATCAGCCGGTTCGATAACATCATACGGCTCCTTCATCTGATCAAGTATGACAGAAAATATCTTAAAGGCCTTCGTACTTGTGGCATCATCCTCCTCGCTTACAAGAAGGATCTTCGCTCCCCTGTTTTCACGTTTTCCCGCTTCTTCCTTAAGCCGTATCAGCCGTTCCTTTTCTTCAAGACCTATACTCGTCTCCCGCAGGGAATATCTTACATTCATCTGTACTGCTATAAGAACGATCATGAGCATACAGAATAGTCCACCGATCAGATACACACCTCCAAGGCTTACATGACTATCTCTATTCAGTTCACGTACCTTTTTTCCACGAAACAGCTTAACCATCCGCTCCCTCTGCATTTACATTCCAAAATCTCGCAATGCTCTTCAGCTCAAGCGACATATGTACATTCCTGCTCTTCATCTGCTCAAATGTTTTTCTTATACTTTCGGAGTCCTTTTTAAGTACAGCGCTCTGTATCTTATACACATACATCTTCTCTCTTAACGGCCAGCGCTCTTCCATATATTCTATGTCCTTATCGAGTTCTTTTACATCCCTCAGCTTAAGATCCGCTTCGGCCTTCTTGTTTATCAGAGACCATCGTCCCCTTGTCGCCTCATCTTCAAGTCTGCGTGCAAGAAGCTTCGAATAATTGACCAGCTGGCTCCTCAGGGCATCTCCTTCAAGCAGACCGCTGGAAATATAGTTCTCCAGAAGGATCTGATATTCATTGTCGATCTCCTTATCCTCAGGATCAAGCTGTCTGCGCTTCATGATATCGTGAAACTGGATATCGAAATCCTTCTGTATTTCGGCAAGCGCGGTCGCAGCATAATGAACCACCTCGGTATCCGAGTTTTCCTTTGCATTGTTAAGCTGTGCAACATAATCCCCCGGATCCGTATACAGTACATCCATAATAAGATTACGTCTTGTCGGGACATCATTTATGACCAGAGCTTCCTCCAGCGGAACCGCTTTCTCCTTTAATTCATCATCATCAACGATGATACTCCGGTTCACATTGTAAAGGATATCCATCATTATCTCCTTACGTGTGGATGCATCGTTTATTACCAACGCCTCCGAAAGGGGAATGATCTCCTTATTATCCTGATCCACCACTATGCTTCTCTTGTCTTCCTCGGCAACCGGTCTTACTATATCGATCTCATCCGCCTGTCTGTCGGAATGCCTGTCGGAATGTCTCTTCCTTATGAGCATGATCTCTCCGAATACAGGCACAAAGAAAGCAATAAAAACAGTTATGTATTCACATTTTATAATCTTTACGGTCCGCAAGACAAAGAGGATCAGACACACAAGGATATGTATGATAAGAATGATCAGGATCAGCTTACCCATAATCTACATACCCTCCACTATGGTATACTCAACTTCGTGCTCCTTAAGTCTTTTTCCCACTACTTCAAAGATATCTCTCGTAGTCTGTGTGAACAGAACATACGGCTTACCGTCCGTTCCGATACCGGCATA
The DNA here is from genome assembly GCA_016281085.1 of Lachnospiraceae bacterium. Lineage (GTDB taxonomy): Bacteria > Bacillota > Clostridia > Lachnospirales > Lachnospiraceae > UBA2868. The sequence goes on along the minus strand of JAEEHY010000281.1, from coordinate 7,379 downwards.
GTCACTGTGTCTGATAAGACCACGTATAAGCCTGTCAAAAGTCATGACATCCCCGGCCATGATCTCTATCAGTATATAGCTTGCCACACCTGCATCTGCCATACGGCGCTGCGAATCAAGTTCTTTCTCAAAAAATTCGGGAAGAAGTATTTCCGTTCCCTTACAGAACTTTTCATCCTCGATGGCTTCCTGATATTCAAGCGCTCTTTTAAAGGATACCTTTATAAGGTTACACATGATCGTAAAGAGATTCATGTAATACAGTCCCAGCTGTTCCGGCGATGCATCAAAGACAACTATCATAAGGCGGACAAGTCTGTTCTCGACTATCCCGTAGGCATAAGCCGGAAGACCCTCAATGAATTCCGTATTTTTCCAGGTCTCATTGTTAAGAAGAGTATCGTATATTATCCGGAAATCCTCTATGCTGACCGAATTGGTAAGCTTGTTGCTCATCTCCCTTGAGCATGCCACAAGACGAAGGTATTTCTGATAATCATCCATTGTATATATCGCAATACTGTGATTATTAAGTATACGTTCAAGTGTATCGACGCCGTTCATGAATATATCTGCCGGCATTGAGCTGTCCAGCTTCTCAACCGTTTCAAATATCTTTCCGAAGCTGTCCTGATACCCCAGTATCTGTCTTTTATACTCTTCTTTATTGTCTATGACGGACATATAAACATCATTAAGGAAGAGATACTTATCCTGCAGCGCAAACGACTCTTCCTCCATGAACTTAAGCTTGTTCTCCCTTGTGCTCGTAAGATATCCCGTAATCGATCCGGTCATTATATATATCGCAAACGGCAGCCAGTAATCAACGTTATAAAAAAGCATTGTTCCCGTGACTCCGGTAGCTGCATATTCTAATATGAGAGAGATACACTCAAGTACTCCGGCCGTCATTCCGGTTAGCATACCGTGAGTAACTCCCATGATTACGACATAGAAGAGCCTCAGGTCGACATATCTGAAATACACGGAATCGGAGGTATACTTTAACAGTACCTGCACCATTACAAAAAGTATCACAAGCTCTGCTGCCTTTACCGTCTTATCGGTAAGCCGGGCAAGAAGACCCTGCAGCTTTTCTCTGAAGGGAGATATGTGACCTGTCGCCTTCTTATAAGCTTCATATGAAGCTTCCATATCATGCAGGACATCATCCCTTGCAATGAAGCCGTAGTTCACTCTCAGCCGTCTGATCTCGCTCTCTTTATCCGTGTCTATCTCATAAACCGAAGGCTTCTCGTACTTCACAGTCACCGACCCTTCACAGCGTACAAGACTCTCTCCGAGATCGCTGTATTTGTGGTCATATCCGCTGAACACCGTGTACTTCGAAGCTTCATCCAGAGTTTCTTCCGTAACCGAAATAAGCAGCTTGATAAGATCTTCCGCAGAAAGAAAATCTATCAGCTGCCTCTCATTGTATGGAAATTCCACGATCTTCTTATCGATCATCTGTGAAAAAATACTGCCGAGATAACTGGTACGGTTGGTTCTGTTGGTAATAAACGGGACTCTTAACAGCACGGTCTTTATGTTATTCTTCCCGGTTGTGTAATCGACCAGCTTCTCAAAGGCCGCACAGTCATGTGCAGTCTGGGTTACATATTGCGATTCACCCGCAGCCTTTGTATAGTTCAGGCTGTTTATCGAAGATATGACAACAAGCTTTTTGATATCATTGGACTTACAGCACTCGACCAGGGCCTCCAACTTCTTATTCTCATTGTCGAGTCCGTTTCCGCCGTCTATATATCCCGAAAAATACCATATTACATCCGGTGAGAATGAATAGATAAGCTTGGAAAAACTATCGGAGGTGGGTTCTTCCCTGTATATATGTATCTTTCTTGATACCCTCCTCCTGGCAACGTCTGCATTCAGGCTTTCGCCGGTTATTATTACATTATAAAAACGCGCAACCTGTCTGATCGTTTCGTATTCGAGCAGATCAACCTTTCCGCACAACAAAACACAGGCAGGCTGATCCTGACTGTTATTATCATAATTCATCTGTACTGACCGGATTCCTTTATATATTACCCCATAAATGTGCTATAGAACGAGTGCGGATGGCGGGACTCGAACCCGCACATCTTGCGACATAAGGACCTAAACCTTACGTGTCTGCCAATTCCACCACATCCGCATAAACACAATTGCGTGCGCAGAAAATTTTATCAGATTATCAGTCTTTTTTCAAGCATAACATTATGATATAATTGATATGTTATTCAGGAGTTTTCAAGCCTGTTGCAATAATGAACGGACAGGACATATTTATGAGGATTATCCAATGAAGAAAAAGATTGCGGTATTTGCTACCGGATGGGCATGTGAAATATTATCTCAGTTCCTTGAAGGTCTGACCGATCGACTTAAATCTACAGAAACCGATGTTTTTCTGTTCACCTGCTACCCTACCTATACAGATAAGCCGGAACGGCGGCAGGGACAGTTCAACATCTTCAGGCTTCCCGACCTGAAGCAGTTTGACGGAATTGTACTTTTCGCAAGTACTCTGAGTTACACGGATGATCTGACCGATTTCATGCAGAAATGCCGTGAACTTGATATACCCGTCATTTCACAGGGAATGCAGCAGAAAGGAATGTACTATATAGGTTCCGACAATTACTCCGGCTCAAGAACGCTGTGCGAACACCTCATAAACGAGCACAATGTCAGGAGCATGGTTTTTTTCGCCGGCGACACAGGCTCGCTCGATTCATATACCAGACTGAAGGCTGTTCAGGATGTACTTGCCGAGCGTAACCTCGAATCTGTCCTGGAGGATGTGTACTACACGAACTGGGAAAACGGTGTTGTAGACAAATATATACGGCAGAAGTATGACGCCGGAAACGAACCTCCCGAAGCGATAATCTGTGCAAACGACGGCCTTGCAATGCAGGCATGCCTTACTCTTTCATCGATCGGCTACAATGTCCCCGATGACATCATCGTTACCGGATTTGATCATATTAACGACAGTCAGATGTTCTATCCGTCCATCGCTTCCGTTGATCAGGGCTTTTATAAAATGGGCGAAGAGTGCGGACAGTTGTGGCTCGATCTTTCATCCGGAGTTTCACGCGATAATGAGACCACAGTCCCGTCTGAGTTCATACCGGGTGAGAGCTGCGGTTGTCAGGAATGCCGTGAAAGCGACAACATCCGCCGCATAGCCGGACGTGAGGCTGTAAACAGACGAAGCATGAGCAATTATTTCGCCAGAAAGCTCAATGATATTGATGAGACCATACTCAGTTCAGTTTCGTATGATGAATTCAGGACAGGGGTCAAGAAGCTGTATCTTGACAATCATGTTTTCGAAGGCAGCTCCTTCCACCTGATACTTGACAGCCGTTTCGGCCCATCCATCTATGATACTAACATACCTCTGACCAAAAAGGGCTACAGCCGGCAGATGGATGTTGTTTTTTCAATGGAGGATGAGGTGATTTATAAAAGGGAAACCTTTAACTCCCGGGAGATGATCCCCGGTTACTGGCCGGAGAAGAACAATCATCTGTATGTGTTCGTCCCTCTTCATTCGGGACATGACACCTATGGATATCTTGTATTCAGGGATTGCATGGAATCTGTAAGCAATCATTTCCTTGAAACATACCAGAGCAGGTTGATAATGGCCCTCGAGAAGCTTCGTCACACCCTCAGTCTTAATGTCCTTAACGAAAAGCTTCTGACCCTCATGCGCAAGGATCCGCTTACCAGCGTCAATAACCGTATGGCTTACGAGGACAAGATCAAACAGCTGCAATCGGAGATAAACATGAATCCTGACTTTCTGTTTGGGATAGTAACCTTCGATGTGAACGATCTTAAGAACATAAATGATAAACTGGGACATGATGCCGGTGATATTTATCTCATAAGATGCTGCAGGTTCATATGTAACACCTTCAAGCACAGTCCTGTGTACAGGATAGGCGGCGATGAATTCGTTGCAATTCTTACAGGCGATGACTATGAGCGTAAGGATGCTCTTATCAAACAGATGCGGGATCATATGAGATCGACCGCCGACATGGATCATTCATCTCCCGAGTACATATCGATCGCAAGCGGTTTATCCGTATTCGACCGTGGAAAGGACCGGAGTGTTTCGGATATAGTAAAAAGAGCCGATAAGGCAATGTATGATAACAAAGCAGAAATGAAGGGTTCCGGTAATTAAACCGGAACCCTTTCTTATTCCTGAAGCACCAATATGTATGTTTTTTTATTACCGTCGTGAATGCTTTACTTCCTGTTTAGTCAAGCGCTTCCTTAACAGGAACCTGAACTCTCTTGTCGAAGCATGTGAACATCTCATCTATCTTTGCCGCATCCTCTTTCTTAGTGAATGCACTTACAAGCGGTACGACGATCAGTCCTCCAACCATTGCCACAACGCCCGAGTTAATGGATGATTTGAAGATGTATCCTATTACCGGTCCCCATGAGCTCACATCCACTCCGCCAAGAGTTACGATAAGCTGGATGATCGCTATGCCGCAGCCCCAGATATAGCAGGCTGCCACAGATGCCCTTGTCGCACCCTTCCAATACAGTCCGTAAAGGAAAGGAGCAAGGAAAGCTCCTGCAAGTGCTCCCCATGAAACACCCATCATCTGTGCGATAAAGGTTATGCCCGGGAAGGCATCCTTGACTACTGCTATGATCGCAGATACAAGGATGAAGAACACGATGAACATCCTCATTGTAAATACCTGTTTTTTCTCATCCATTCCCTTTTTGGAAGCAGGCTTTATAACATCAAGCGTAAGTGTAGAACTGCTGGTAAGCACCAGTGATGAAAGTGTTGACATCGATGCCGAGAGCACGAGTACGATCACCACTGCAATGATTACAGGCGAAAGTGTTGAAAGCATTGCGGGAACTATTGTATCAAAAAGCGGCTTGCCGTTGGCGGGATTGTAACTTATCTTATCTGCATACAGTCTTCCGAAACCGCCGAGGAAATAGCAGCCTGCTGCCACTATCATGGCAAAGAATGTAGAGATTATCGTTCCCTTATGAATATCCTTCTCACTCTTTATTGCGTAGAACTTACCTACCATCTGAGGAAGTCCCCATGTACCGAGTGATGTAAGGATCACAACGAATACAAGCGCTAAAGGATCGGGTCCCAGGAAAGAGGTATAAGCTCCGCCTGCCCAGCCTTCACATTCAACTGCCGACAGCTCCTGCATGGCCGATATCAGTCCGCCATGGCCGTTGAGTACCGCAAGGATCACAGCCGTGATACCTATCAGCATTATTATTCCCTGTATGAAATCGTTGATGGCTGTTGCCATGTATCCTCCGAAGATAACATATATTCCTGTAAGCACTGCCATGACCGCTATAACCACCCAGTAAGGCAGATCGAATACAAGACCGAACAGCGATGACAGACCGTTGTATAAAGAAGCCGTATACGGTATCAGGAATACAAATACGATAACCGATGCTATTATCTTAAGATTCTTGCTGAAAAACCTCTTCTCAAAGAAGTCCGGCATAGTCTTTGAATCAAGATACTGGGTCATGATCCTTGTCCTTCTTCCGAGTATCTTCCATGCGAGCATCGAACCGACAAGGGCATTTCCAATACCTGCCCATGTAGCGGACATACCGTACAGCCAACCGAACTGTCCCGCATATCCGACAAAGATAACGGCCGAGAAATATGATGTACCGAAGGCAAAGGCCGTAAGCCACGGACCAACACTCCTTCCACCCAGAACAAATCCGTTGACATCGGTCGCATTCTTCCTGGTGTAGATGCCGACCCCGATCATAACCGCAAAAAATACAATCAACAGGATCGAGCTTAATATAACTGTCATTTTCTTTCCTCCTCTTTTTTGTCATAAGGGGTACCGCTTGCGATATGCATTCGTTATCACGAATGTCATAAGGCGGTGGATTCCTTATGACAGTTCTCAGCTTTCATAATCTGCTTTACACTACCACCAAACGGCTTATGCCTGTTCGTCAATTTCCGCACTCTTTAGTGCTGTTTACTTCTTTTGTCTCACTTGCTAATCCACTTTAAAGCGTTACACTTTAAAGTGATAAAGCATCGCGACATAAATGTATTATACAGAAGATGCCCGCCTCTGTCAAGAGGTCTCTTCCGTAACATTTTTTACCCATCTGTATTTTTTGTATTCCCTGTAAATCGCCGGCATCTTCACAAACTCGTCAAGGGTAAGTATAAATGTAACTACAAGGACCGGTGCTTTTATAACGAAGGCAAAGATCATACCGAGCGGGACGACTACACACCACACGGTTATCAGATCACAGTACATTGGAAATTTGGTATTTCCGCCTGCCGGAAAGATACCGGACATAACAGTTGAATTCACTGCATTGCCAATGATATAGTATGCCGCCATAAGAATTGTCCCTCTCAAATACCGGAGCGCAGTTGGCGAAATTGTTGCAAACCTTATAACAAGAGGACTCACACAAATAATTACTATTCCCGAACAGATTCCTATAAAAAGTGAAAGCCTGACATATTTTCCGCCAAGACGTTTTGCCTCATCAAGTTCATTTCTGCCAAGGGTCTCTCCTATAACTATTCCTACTGCTGCAGACACACCCCAGCACAGACTTGCAACAAGGGATCTTACTATTGATGCTATCGAATTGGCTGCCACGGCATCCGATCCCAAATGCCCCATTATCACTGAATACATGGTCATGCCTCCGCCCCAACCAAGAAACTGGACAACAAGAGGACCCGTATATTTCAGATAATCCTTAAGTAACAGGGAATCTGATTTTTGAAGGAGTAATTTAGTCCCCGTGCGCGGACATTTCTTCTTTACAACGATCAGTAATAAGCTGACTACCTCAAATAATCTCGCGATAACGGTTGCGATCGCTGCTCCCTTTATTCCCATTCCGGGAATGCTCCCGACTCCGAATATGAGAACAGCATTGAGTACTATGTTCAGAACAACGGATATGGATCCTATCATCGAACTGATCCCCGGATGATCGCATACCTTTAAAACGCCGAAATACAATTGCGCAATCGAAGTCAGCATAAAAGAAACCGAAACATACCTTAGATACTCCGCACCTGCAGCTATCAGGTCTTTATCAGGGGTAAAGATCCGCATGACTATCTGAGGGCAGATAAGTGTCACAATCGTAAAGAATATACCGACAATAAGCTGATATTTCATAGTGATGGTAATAACACTGACAACTCTGGACTCATCCTTTTTTCCCCAATACTGTGCTCCAAGCACATTAAATCCCAACATAAAAGCCAGAATAAACAGTCCGAAGAAAAACGCCACCTGAGTCGCAAGCGATACCGCCGAAAGTGA
>JAEEHY010000280.1 GCA_016281085.1 Lachnospiraceae bacterium | reverse complement strand
GTTCTTTATCTTGTAGATGAAGATCATGAGCGTGTAGAAATTGTCCGTATCCCTTATGGTGCAAGGAACCTTGATAAATTCTTTGAAGAAGAAATGACCTGATAAAATAAAGATAACAATTATCGTATGACTCCTGATGGATGTATTGATATGGCTAGTGATTTTAAATGGACGCTATTTGAGGTTCCTTTCTTTGATTTTTGGCCATGAGAAAATGTTCCACCATACTCTCAAAATACGCTAATATCCATCGAAGTCATTATCTTATACATCAGATAATGCGGCCGCACATTTTCATTACCATATCAAGTACTTTGGGGCATTTTTATTATTTGTTTTTCATTTTTCAAACACAAAAAATGTAATTCAAAGTGCTTTATGCATATATATCACATCATCCATAGGATTATGATAATAAGCTTCGCACTCCTCAAATCCATGTTTTTGATATAGTGATATCGCCGCTTTTAAAGGTACAACTGTATCAAGGACCATTTCTTTATATCCTGCGGTCCTTGCGTGTTCTATTATTGCTTCAACAAGAGAATCTCCAAGATGCATTCCCCTTGTTTCCGGCTTAACATATAAGCGCTTCATTTCACATCGTACATCTGAGTGTCTGTGATACGCAACCATCCCTATCACTTTTGCATTCTCAATTGCAACAAGCATTTCTCCTTCCGGTGCTGTATATTTGTGAGACGGATCCTGAAGTTCCTCATCGATGTTCTGAAACGACAGATCTCTGCCAAGCCTCTGTGAGTACTCTATTATCAAGTCCTTAACTTCAGAAAGATAATCCTTTCCATCTACAATCTGCATTCATATCATCCCTTTGTCAATTATGCCGGAAAATAATCGTTCCACTATATTTGTTTCGATTAACTTTAGTATTTCTTTGAACGGAATAATATTGTTTCTCAGTTCCTTCACTCTATATCGAGCATCTCATCAAATCCCGTAAGTTCAAATACCTCACGGATGTTCGCATTTAGGTGCAAAACTTTAACATTAGGATAGTTGTTATCCTCCATATACTGCTGTGCAGCAAGGAGTGTTCGAAGCCCCGCAGAGGAGATATACTCCAGCTTCTCGAAATCAAGTGTAAGTCCTTTAACCGTGGGCAGTATCTCCTCCAAATCCTTATCGAATCCGGGAGATGTAAGGGTATCAAGACTCCCTTCCAGTGTAACAATTAATACTCCGTTATCTATTTCCTTTGTTGTATTGAGCATACTCCTTGGTCCTCCACTTTTTTCGGTATCTGTCCAACATCATCCGCCGGCAACTGTGTCCAGTTCATCATTCTGCATTTCCTGTTTCCAGGCAAATGAGCGTTCCAACTCTTCCGGACTTATATCAAAGCCAAGCTCACCGGCAGTCTTAACGATAGCTTTTTCATCGCTTTTTACGCTCTTCTCTTCGAATCTTAAAATGTTATCGCTCTATCCCATAACCAATTCCTCCTTTAAAATGATCTGAAAGATCAACAGTTTATAGTTAATGCAGCATATCCTGTATTTTGTCTCTCCCTTTTTACATGAAAAATATCCACCAATATCTGAGGAAATGATCATCCCTTAATAGTTACAAATAATTATATATTATAAACCATTACACCATATAACAAAATAAAATATTGTATTTAAGTGTTTTGTCATAAGCATTGCTATATTTTCTTTGTTATGGTTAAGATGTTATGACCGTCTTTATACTCATATGACACATCATCCATGGTCTTCTTCACGAGATAGATACCGAGACCTCCCTTTACACGCTCTTTTGCCTTTAAGGTAACGTCCGGATCCTTCGAATCCAGCGGATTAAAGGGAGTTCCGTGGTCAATAAAGGATATGACGATCATTCGTGTCTCCTTCGTAAATAACACCTTGACAGTGGCATTTCCCGGTTCTCCCTCATAAGCGTAATGAGCGATATTCCCGAAGATTTCATCCACTGCAATGTCGATCTGTCCTTTTGACTTAACGGGACAATCCAGAGTCTTAAGTTCGGCATCTATAAATCCCTTAACCTCTTCCAAACTCTCGATCTTCGCCTCAACCACCAATTCCTTTTCAGGCGCATTATACAGAGATTCTCTATTTCCGAAGTATTCTATGCACAGCATGGTCAGATCGTCGAACTGTTCCGCAGAGCCTATGAACTTCCTTACCTCCCGGTCCACATTGGTCAGGATCTCCTCTGCGGAAGAATCAGCCACTGCATTAAGAGCCTCAACCATCCTCTCCATTCCGAAAAGATTCCTGTCAGAGTCCATAGCCTCCGGAACACCGTCAGTATATACAAAAAGCTTGGAGCCAGGCTTCATCTGTATTTCGTAATCTGTGTATTTCATATTTTTCTTGCCGCCGATCACGAAGCCGTGCTTATCCCTGATAATCTCAAACGCCCCGTCCGGCTTCTTTAATACAGGATATTCATGTCCGGCATTGGACGCCGTTATCACGCCTGTATTAATATCAAGGATTCCCACCCATACGGTCACGAACATCTTCTCTCTGTTATTTAACCAAATAAGGTTATTGACATCCTCCAACACCGCCTTGGCATCCCTCTTGGCAATGATCTGGCTCTGAATCATACTCTTGGCCATCATCATAAACATTGCCGCCGGCACACCTTTTCCCGAAACATCAGCCATCACCATAGCCAGATGATCCTCTCCCGCAAAAAAGAAGTCATAGAAATCTCCACCGACCTCCTTAGCAGGTGTCATGGACGCATAGATGTTAAACTCATCTCTTTCGGGAAATGCCGGAAAAATGCCGGGCAACATGTCCGCCTGTATCTTGGTTGCCAGAGAAAGCTCAGTCTTTACACGCTCCTTCTCGGACTTTTCATCTACAAGCTCATCAACATAGTCCCTCATCCTTGCCGCCAGTTCTTCAAAGCTTTCCGCGAGAATCTGTATCTCATCACCGGTCTTGTATTCATCCTCCATTTCAAAGAACATGTTAACCCCTGAAAACTCCCGAAGCTGCTCGCTCATATGTGCAATAGGCGCAACTCTCCTCTTTACCCTTATACCGATCACAATATTTGCAATGCTGATCATGATAATGAGCAGTGTGGCAGTTATAATACCCGAAACATTAAATGCTCTTCTCTCTTTTGAGATTATCTCGCCGGAGTTCCTTACCATATCCTGCAAAAGAATATCCGCAGGCTCCATTACTTCCTTTACGGATACGAAAATGATCTGGCCCCATTTAGCGGTTGGAAGATAACCGTATGCGGCGTAGTATTCCTCTCCGTCAACAGATACCCTGCATACACCTGTTTCGCCGGAGAGACACTTGCTTATTACGTCCTGAAGTTCGGGATTAACACGCCCCCGTACATCTTCCGTAATATCACTATCCTGTTTTAGTTCTCCGGTCGTTCGAGTAGACAGGCAAAGCTGTCCTTCTTTACTGACAAGTATGGCAAATCCCGATTCTCCGATCTCTCGTCCTATCATGTAATTCTTAAGGGCATCTACCTGGAAGCATCCTTCCAAAACAGCTGCCAGTCTGCCATTTACGTAAACAGGTACACTGTATACCACCTCGTTATATCCGTATATACTGCTCTTTAGCGCAGACGTGAAGTATACGTCACCGGTTTCTACTGCCCCCTTAAACCATCCACGTTCTCTTGCATCGTAATTTTTCAGATTTTTATTCTCATCAAACTTTCCTTCGGAAAGTCTGTCATATGACAGTGTTACGCCGTCAGGCAAGGAGATATAGTAATCTACGATATAGTCCTCACTCAGAACGATTTCCTTCATTACAGGTTCCAGATTCGCAAGACGCCGGAGCATATCCATGGATGCGGGACTGATATTCTCAAAGCCATTGGGAGAAAGAACCTGTAATACAGGCTTATCCTTATTTTCCATTCTCGGAGGAAAGATCTCTTTTTTCGCAAAGTCATCGGGACGGTTAAATACTTCTTCCACCTGACTTCGAAGAGCTAATAAATCCTGCTTCTGTATCCTGAATTCATCATCTGTTCTCTCAACAGCCGATCTGATAAGGGTCTTTAGATTCTCTTCAGTGATATCCGTCATTGATTTGCCGGAAGAATCGGTTATGATCTCCAGCTGCCGTTTTTCCCCGGCAGTAGCTATATCTAAGATACCTGACAGGCTGACAGCAAAAACAACCATGAAAATAATTCCCATGGTAACTACGAATGCAACCAAAAAACGTATCATTTTCCAGGTTATTCCCCTGGATATCAAGGCTGACTGTTTTTCCATCCGGCTTTCTCCCTTAATTTCCGGCTTGTTGCCCCTTGTATTCGATACACAGCATGGTCAGATCATCAAACTGCTCTGCCGAACCCACAAATGTACGAACTTCCCTTTCAACATTTTTCAACAGCTCTTCGGGGGAAGAATCCGCTGCCGTATTAAGCGCCGCTACAGTGCGTTCCATTCCGAATAATTCTCTATTCGAGTTCATAGCCTCCGGAACACCATCGGTATATACAAAAAGCTTGGAGCCCGGCTTCATCTGTATTTCGTAATCAGTGTATTTCATATTTTTCTTGCCACCGATCACGAAGCCGTGCTTATCCCTGATGATCTCAAACGCTCCGTCCGGCTCCTTTAATACAGGATATTCATGTCCGGCATTGGACGCCGTTATCACGCCTGTATTAATATCAAGGATTCCCACCCATACGGTTACGAACATCTTCTCTCTGTTATTTGACCAAATGAGGTTATTAACAGCCTCCAACACAACCTTGGCATCCCTCCTGGCAACGATCTGACTCTGGATCATGGTTTTGGCCATCATCATAAACAATGCGGCAGGAACACCTTTACCCGATACATCTGCCATAACCATGGCAAGGATATCCTCTCCAGCAAGGAAGAAGTCATAGAAATCTCCTCCCACCTCCTTGGCCGGAGTCATGGATGCATATATGTCAAACTCAGTTCTGTCGGGAAATGCAGGAAATTCACATGGAAGCACATCTGCCTGTATCTTATTTGCAAGGGAGAGCTCCGTATTAACTCTCTCCTTTTCCGACATTATATTTACTATTTCATTAATGTAGTTATTCATTTTCCCGGTGAAAGCCCCGAAACTTTCTGCCAGTGCCTGTATCTCATCTCCGGTCTTATACTCATCCTTTACTTCAAAACTCAGATTATCTCCCGAGAGCTTCTTCACCTGATCTGCCATGGACGAAAGGGGCAGAGCGCGTTTCTTTGCGATTTGACTTATAAAAATTATGCTTACTCCCAGAATGATAAGCAGCAACAATATCGCTATTAATAATGATTTCATAACTTCTGTATTCTGGTCTCTCATTACCCTCACAGATATGTCCTTCATCCGGGTAAGCAGCCCGCTTGCCGGCTCCATAAGCTCGTTTTCTGATACGAAAATGATCTGCATCCACTTGTATGAGCGCATATATCCGTATGCTGCATAATATTCTTCACCGTCAACCGTTACAATACTTACACCGCTCTCTCCGGACAATCCCTTGTCAATAACATTTTTAAGCTCCGGATTTACCACACTCCTGATATCTGCCTCCGGACTCACATCCTTTCCCAGCTCTCCGGTTTCTCTGGAGCTGCATGCCAGCTGACCCTTGTCACTTATTACTACCGTAAATCCTGACTCTCCAATATTGCGTCCCTCCATAAACCCCTTTAGGAGATCAGTCTTAAACGAGCCTTCAAGTACTGCAACCAATTCATCGTCTACATAAACCGGAGCAGCATATGCTACTTCTGTAAAATCATATATTAAGCTTTGGATGGGATAAAAGAATACTTCTCCGCGTTCAATAGCTCCTTTGTACCAGACCTGCTCGGTTACATCTAAAGATATAACGCTCCCATCATCATTAATCTTGTATTCCGCAAGCCTATCCATATCCAGATATAAACCGTCCATAGTTGCAATGCCTATATTAACGTTATGATCATTTTGAATCAGAAATTCCCGTAGTATGGGTTCAAGATTGGCAAGACGTTCAACCCTCTCCAGAGCTTCCGGTGAGATGTTCTCATATCCGTCAGAACAAAGAAGCTGCAAAGAGGGCTTCCCTGAATTTTCTTTTTTCGGAGCATAGACCGGACATCTTGAATAGTTTTCCGGATGGCGATAGATATCTTCTACCTGGTTTTGAAGCATTTTGATATTGTGTCCTGCTATCCACAGTTCATCATCTGTCCTATCTGCCGCCCACTCTATACGGGCTTTTAAGTTCTCTTCTATTATGGTCGTAAGAGACTCTTCGGAGCGTCCCGCCACGAGACGCAGCTGTTCCTTTTCATCAGATTTCATGATCATCTGAAGCACACCTAACTGGATTACAAATACGACCATATAAGTTGCGCCCATGACAATAGCGAAAATGATAAAGAATCTTATCATTTTCCCGGCTATTCCTTTTGGAATCAGGGCAGATTTCTCTTTCATGGGCACCTCCGTTAATACAGCTTAATCATATTTGTCCCGGCCAAGAAAATCATAAAGAATTACTCCAGTCGCTAGCGCTCAACCAGCTCGGCAAAGCGACCGCCTTTTTCTATCAGTTCATCGTAGGCATCGCTCTGATATCATCAGCGATCCCCGCAAGCTCCGCTGCTTCCCATGCTTCATCCAGAGTAAGCTGTGGGGCAAAGATCACGATATTGGAGAATATGTCTCCCTGGAACGTCATTATGGCGCCCAGTGTAAACTCGCCCTGAAAACAAAGCCATACACCCAATATCAACACTGCTGTGTTCGCAAGGGATGACATCAGTGACGGAATCATCCCGAGGAACTGTTCAAGCCGGGTATACTTTATC
>JAEEHY010000279.1 GCA_016281085.1 Lachnospiraceae bacterium | reverse complement strand
TATCCCTTCTGGCATGATAAGCGTCTGAAGATAGAAAGCAGTGATATGACTTCTGCCTGCCGTGCGGCATTATGGTATTCGGAGGATGTTGAGATAGCAGACACAAGGATGCATGGTATCAAGGCACTCAGAGAGTGTGAAAATATAAGGATCCATGACTGTGATATCATTTCACCTGAGTTTGGCTGGTCGGTAAGCGGGATAGATATGAAGGATACAAGTGCTCAGAGTGAGTATTTCATGATGCGTTCCGATCATCTGACATTTGATCGTGTAAAGCTTCAGGGAAAGTATTCATTCCAGTATATATCTGATTCGGTCTTTACAAATTGTGAGTTTGATACAAAAGACGCATTTTGGCATGCAAAGAATGTTGTTGTCAAAGACAGTATTGTAAAGGGTGAATATCTGGCATGGTATTGTGAAAATGTGACATTTGAAAACTGTACGATCATCGGTACGCAGCCTCTGTGCTACTGCAAGGGTCTTAAACTTACAGAATGCCGGATGATCGATTGCGATCTTGCATTTGAGAAGTCAGAGGTTGAGGCGGATATCGTTTCAGACCTGATAAGCGTTAAGAATCCCAAAGCGGGAAGGATTAAAGCGGAGTCTGTCGGTGAAATAATCATGGATGACCCGGAAGCCAAAGGTCAGATATTTGCCATGTCTTAATTTAATCTTAATACGGTTGATCATTTCCTTAATGTTATCTTTGCGGCCTTTACTGTAAAATTATACCGGATTAAAGCTTATAGATATAAAGGTGAGTAAAATGGTAATACAGTTTTTAAAGAAAAGGCTGTCTTCATTCCAGATGATAATTCTTGGTTTTCTTTTACTGATATTGGTCGGAGCAATGCTCTTAATGTGCCCGGTATCCGTTAACGGCGGAACCGGGGCATCTCTTGAAGAAGCTCTGTTTACTTCCACATCTGCCGTCTGTGTTACGGGACTTGTCGTAAGGGACACGGCTGAATACTGGTCTGTTTTTGGTCAGACAGTGATCCTGATATTGATGCAGATCGGCGGTTTGGGGATCATTTCGGTTGCTGCTTTTTTTGAAATAATCTCTGGCAGGAAGATTTCATTATTTCAGCGAAGCATGCTTCAGGATTCTATTTCGGCACCCCAGATCGGCGGGATAGTGAAGCTGACAGGTTTCGCGATAACGACAGCACTTATTATTGAAATGACGGGTACGCTCTTCCTGCTTCCTGATTTCTGCAAAAGATATGGACTGAAGGGAATATGGATGTCTGTGTTTCATTCTGTTTCAGCGTTTTGTAATGCAGGCTTTGACATAAACGGAGACAAGACAGGCTCGTTTTCTTCCCTGACATATTTTGCGGCTGATCCGGGAATAGTGATACCGGTATCTTTCCTGATCATCATAGGCGGTATCGGCTTCCTGACATGGAACGACATAGCCGTGAACAGGTTACATTTTAATCGATATCATATGCAGAGTAAGGTGGTTTTGGTAACGACAGGAATCCTGATAGTCGTTCCGATGCTGCTTTTATTAGTGTGTGAATATAACGAAGGTCCTCTGAAAGAACGTATCCTCCTTTCACTGTTTCAGGCAGTAACGCCAAGAACTGCTGGCTTCAATACGGCAGATCTTACTAACATGTCAGGTGCGGGTCTAATGCTGCTTATCTCTCTGATGCTGATCGGTGGATCTCCGGGGTCAACCGCCGGCGGTATGAAGACTACAACTCTGGCCGTGTTGTTTGCAAATGCCCTGGCAGTGTTTCAGCGAAAAAAAGGTGTCCAAATGTTTGGAAGAAGGATTGAAGACAGTACTGTCAAAACAGCTGCCACTCTTCTTATGATGTATATAACGCTTCCTGTTATCGGTGCAGCAATCATAAGCATGACAGACAGGCTTCCTGTTGAAACCTGTCTGTTTGAAACGGTATCTGCCATAGGAACTGTAGGATTGTCATTGGGGATCACGGCATCCTTAAGTACTCTGTCGCATATGATCCTTATTCTTCTGATGTTTCTTGGGCGTGTGGGTGGACTGACTATTATATATGCGGCCGTAAACACTAAAAAAGCAGAACTGGCTAACCGTCCTGTGGAAAAGATAATTGTAGGATGAAGGAGATGAGGATATGAAATCAATATTGTTAATAGGTATAAATACTTTCGGAACCATTATTGCTAAACAGCTGCACGACCTTGGACATCATGTGTTGGCAGTGGATAAGAATGAGAAACGGATAAACGCTGTACTTCCGCTTGTTACCGATGCCCAAATAGGCGACAGTACAAATGAAGCATTCCTGCGTTCTCTTGGGATCAATAATTTTGATGTCTGTATTGTAACGATAAGCGGAGATTTTCAAAGCTCACTGGAGACGACGTTCCTGCTTAAGGAATTGGGCGGGAAGCTTGTTGTATCCAGGGCGGACAGGGATGTCCAGGAGAAGTTTCTGTTAAGAAACGGGGCAGATGAGGTGATCAATCCTGAAAAACAGATAGCGGAATGGGCTGCGATAAGATATACCTCCGACCATATTCTGGATTATATAAGCCTTGATGATGAACACGCCATATATGAGGTATCTGTTCCTGAGGAATGGGTGGGAAAATCAATCGGAAAAATCGATATACGTAAGCGCTTCGGGATAAGCATCATGGCAGTCAGGAGGAACGGAGTCATGGATCTGTCAATAACCTCGGAAACGATCCTTGACAAAGACATGCTTATGCTGGTACTCGGCGGACGTAAATCTATTCAGAAGTGCTTTAAAATATAGCTTGGAGGCAGTAACCTATGGTACAATATCTACCTGTATAAGGGGGGAATCTGTAATGTCACGGTCTGTAAATATGAAAGAAAGTCGAAAAATGAAGGATGTTCCGGAAAACGGCGAACGAATACTGGTTTGTCTATCGTCATCTCCATCCAATCAGAAGGTCATTGATGCGGCAGCAGGGATGGCTGAAGCCTTTCATGCGGCGCTTACGGCGATTTATGTGAAGCCGGCCAATTACGATTCTTTTTCAGAAAATGATAAGCTTCGTCTTCAGGATAATATAAGGTTTGCCGAACAGAATGGGGCCACGGTTATCACTGTTATAGGAAACGATGTGCCAATCCAGATCGCCGAATATGCCCGTACGTCGGGAGCTACGAAAATTGTCATAGGTCGAAGCGGTGCAAAGAAACGTCACTTCTGGAGCACGACAACACTAACCGAACAGATCATCCTGAATGCACCGGAAGCAGATGTTTTCATCATCCCCGATTCAGCAGTTGATATAAAGCTGCAAAGCCGCAGGCTGATCCTTATGCAAAATATACGTCCCACATGGAAGGATTCCGCTCTCACACTGCTGTTTATGGCGGTATCCACGGGAATGGGACTTCTGTTTACCATGTTTGACTTTTCGGAAGCCAATATAATAACAGTCTTTATTCTGGGAGTGCTTATAATCGCCGTTATTACTGTAAGTCCGATTTACTGTATAGTAAGCTCTTTAGTGAGTGTACTTCTTTTTAACTGGTTTTTTACCGAGCCGAGGCTGAGCTTTCATACATACGAGCCGGAGTATGTTGTTACATTTGCCATTATGCTGGTGTCTTCGCTTATTACGGGAACGCTGGCAAATAAGCTTAAGGAGAACGCAAGGCAGTCTGCCCGTGAAGCTTTTCGGGCAAAGGTTCTTTTTGACACGAATCAGCTGCTTCAGAAGGCTGAATGCGCAGATGATGTTATCCGGATCACCGCACAACAGATTAAAACCCTGTCAGACCGGGATGTTGCTGTTTTCCCCCTGACACAGGACAAAGAGCTTGGGGATGCAATGGAGCTTGACTCACCCCAATATAACGATAAAACCTCTGAGAAGGATGAGAATGAGGCTGAGATTGCAGAATGGGTTTTTGCCAACCGGGTAGCAGCCGGGACGCATACGGAAAAATACGATAAGGCAAAATCCATTTATTACCCTATCAGTATGAACGGATACTGTTATGGAGTCATAGCTGTTTATTTAAACGGTAGGAACCTTGAGACATTTGAATACAGTGTTCTTACGTCTATTATAGGTGAGTGCGCCCTGGCGCTTGAAAGCCTGAGAAATGCCGCGGAGAAGGAAGAGGCGGCAATAGCTGTGAGGAACGAACAGCTGCGCTCCAATCTGCTGCGTTCCATTTCACACGATATCAGAACTCCGCTCACAACTATTTCAGGCAACGCAGACAATCTGTTATCACACTATGAGCAGCTGGATACGGAAACGCTGAAGCAGATATTCACAGATATTTATGATGACACGGAGTGGCTTATAAATCTTGTTGAAAACCTTCTGTCAATTTCACGGATAGAAAACGGTAAGATGGATCTTCATCTTTCCCTGGAAGTAGTCAATGATGTGATAGAAGAAGCCTTACGGCATGTCGATAAAAATGCCGACAAACATCATATAATCGTTGAACTCAGCAGTGATGTCCTGCTTGCCAGGATGGATGCACGGCTTATCACACAGGTGGTCATCAATCTGATAAATAATGCCATCAAAAATACACAGACGGGTTCAGAGATAAAGATATCAAGCGAACACGTTGATCCTTATATCTATGTGCATATTGAAGACAACGGTCCGGGCATTGCAGACAGTATGAAACCTCATATCTTTGATATGTTCTATACGGGCAGTAACAGTATTTCCGACGGAAGAAGGGGTGTCGGTCTCGGCCTTGCATTGTGTAAGTCCATAGTGGAATCTCACGGAGGCTCAATAATCCTGGTTGATAATTATCCGACAGGCTGCTGTTTTACTTTTTCCTTACCCGTAGAGGAGGTGTCGATCAATGAATAGACCGGTCATACTGGTTGTTGAAGACGATGCACCGATCCGAAATCTTATGGTCACCACACTGAAGGCGCAGGATTATAAATATCTGACCGCACCAACAGGGCAGGAAGCCGTTATGCTGACAGCATCCCACAACCCGGATGTTATATTTCTTGACCTGGGGCTGCCGGATATGGACGGTATAGATGTGATCGGGAGAATCAGAAGCTGGTCAAATGTACCAATAATCGTCATAAGTGCACGGGGTGAAGATGAGGATAAGATAGCTGCACTGGATGCCGGAGCGGACGATTATCTTACAAAACCGTTTTCGGTTGAGGAGCTCTTTGCCCGCCTTCGTGTTACAATAAGACGTCTCTCCATGATGAATTCCGACGGCACAGCTGACCGTTCCGTATACACAAACGGAAATCTTAAGATTGATTATCCCGCAGGCTGTGCCTACCTTAACGGGGATGAACTGAAGCTGACACCGATAGAATTCAAGCTGCTGTGTCTTCTTGCAAAAAATACGGGTAAAGTATTGACACATACCTATATAACACAGAATATCTGGGGAAGGAGCTGGGACAATGATATAGCATCTCTTCGTGTCTTTATGGTCACTCTTCGGAAAAAACTCGAACCTCTCCCCGATTCACCTGAGTATATCCAGACTCACGTCGGTATAGGTTACCGGATGATAAAAGTGGAATAGAGGGATTTCCTGTGGTATAATCATGAAAAAGGGTCAATGGGAGTTTTTCCTGATTCACTTTGGAGAAGATTATAATGAAGGATTTAAAGGACTATATAAGGAGTATTCCTGATCATCCCAAGAAAGGGATCATTTTCAGGGATATTACGACGGTACTGCAGGATGCGGATGCATTTACGCTTGCGATCGATGAAATGAAAAAGCTGGTAGAGGATCTCGATTATGATGTTATTGTAGGAGCGGAATCAAGAGGCTTTATTTTCGGGGCGGCGCTTGCTTATGAATTCCATAAGCCGTTGGTACTTGCCAGGAAAAAAGGGAAGCTGCCGGCCGAGAAGATATCCCAGGAATACGATCTTGAATAT
>JAEEHY010000278.1 GCA_016281085.1 Lachnospiraceae bacterium | reverse complement strand
AGGAGGATCCCTTATCTTTACCTGTGCTTCTGCCCTGGATGACCTAAAGATGCTATATCAGGTAAGGTATGAGATCGGGTCACACAAATGGATTTTCATGGGGAGGATTAACTGATAGAAGAACCATTGCATATTATACGAGGAGGAATGCATATGCCCGAACCGATATTTATGCATGTAGATGTCAATTCCGCTTTTCTTTCATGGACTGCAAGTAATCTTCTCTTCAACAAGAAGATAGACTATGATCTGCGCCTTGTCCCGTCAATAATCGGTGGTAATCAGGCTACAAGGCATGGAATAGTACTTGCCAAATCACAACCATCAAAGAAATACGGGATAATTACCGGGGAACCGGTGATAGATGCAAAGAAAAAATGTCCGGGGCTTATAGTCATGCCACCGGATTACGGTTTATATGTAAGACGCAGTAATGACCTTATGGAACTGTTACGACGTTATACACCTGATGTAGAGCAGTATTCCATTGACGAAGCCTTCTGTGATTTTACGGGATTTGGACTTTTATACGGCGCTCCGGTAGTATTTGCGAATGAACTGAGAGAGACCATACGGAATGAGCTGGGATTTACGGTAAATATCGGGATATCAAATAACAGGCTTCTTGCCAAGATGGCTTCTGACTTTAAGAAGCCCGATATGGTACATACTCTCTTCCCGAAGGAGATTCCCGGTAAGATGTGGCCCCTTCCCATAGGAGATCTTTTCTATGTAGGACAGTCATCAGAAATAAAGCTTAGAAATTTGGGGATCAGGACCATCGGAGATCTTGCTCACTTTGACAGGGATATACTGAAGAGCCATCTTAAATCATTCGGGCTTGTATTGTGGAATTACGCAAACGGATACGAGCTTGAGTTCACGCCTGATGAGACAATACAGAATAAGGGTTATGGAAATTCCATGACTGTAAGATATGATGTCACGGATGCGGAAACTGCAAAATACTATATATTGTCTCTGACCGAAATAGTCACAACAAGGATCAGGGCTGATGGTGCGATGGTAAAGGTTGTGGCTGTATCCATAACGGATCCTGATTTCAGCCACTGCTCACATCAGATGACACTGACCTCTCCCACCGATATTACAGAAAAGATATATAAAGCAGCCTGCCGGCTGTTTGACGAACTGTGGGACGGAGCTCCCATAAGACAGCTTGGCGTACATACATCCAAGGTCTGTTTCGAGTCATATTATCAGTATGATCTGTTTGACGGTACACGGATAGATAAACTGAGGACGATGGATTCAACTATCGACAGGATAAGGGAAAAATATGGTTATGAATCCCTTAAGAGAGCTTGTTTTGTTAAAGTGTGAATTCAATCCCGTAAATACAGATCCAGTGAATCCACTATCAGCTTATGGTCCTCCAAATGTGGCAACCCCGAAACACATATCGTTCCGATAACTCCCGCATTTTTTACTGTTAAAGGAAAACCTCCGCCACAGCATGCATATTCACTCTCTGGCATTCTTTTGTTTTCTGCTGTGCTTCCCGAAAGCTGCACATCTATCCAAAAACGGAGAGAACTTTTTTGCGTCATATCCACGGTTTTTGCTTTTGCCTTGAGCCATAACTGATTGTTTTCATTAGTCCCATCAGGATAAAAACTGAATACCGTCAATCGGTTGATCCTTATTTCGATCGCTACAGGTCCACTGCATTCCTTGCTTTTTTCATATATAAAACTTCCTAATTTCAGAGCTTCGGTCTGAGAAAAAGAATCAAATAATAGCCTCTTCTCGTCTTCAATGCATTTTCTTTCTATCTCTTTTATTTCCTGCTTATCCATTTATTGTCCTCCACCTGTCTTATTTCTTGTAATACTTTTGAAATACCGCTACGGTTTATCTCCCCATTTTCGCAGCAAATTTACTCAAATGCTCCGGGATGTGTATGGTCTGAGGACATACCTGCTCACAGCTGTGACAGGATACACAGCACTCCGGCTGCTTGTCCGGAGAAACAGATGCAAGTGCCATCGGCGCTATAAAATCTCCGGAACCGGCAACCATGGCTTCATTATACAACTTAAGCAGGAATGGTATATCCAACCCCATCGGACAATGTGATACACAGTAATGACATCCTGTACAGGGAACTGTCGTATTGTTTATCATCTCATCAGCTATACCCAAAAGCACTGACATTTCCTTTTCACTGAGCGGCTTTGACTCCTCATATGTTCTGATATTTTCTTTTACCTGTTTCATATCTGACATTCCTGACAGTGTCACAGTGACTTCAGGTATGGACTGAAGAAATCTGAACGCCCATGCCGGCACTTCTTCATCCGGTCGTAATGCTTTGAGCTTTGCCGTATTGTCTTTGGAAAGACCGGCAAGCTGTCCTCCTCTTACAGGCTCCATAACCCAGATAGGCAGATTCCATTTCCGAAGCAGTTCGACCTTCCCCTTTGCATCCTGGAATCTGTAATCAAAATAGTTAAGCTCTATCTGACAGAATTCCATATCTTTACCGTAGGCATCAAGAAATCTTTTCATGCATTCAATATCTCCATGGGCAGAGAAACCCAGATGTCTGATACGTCCGTTCCTCTTCTGCTCTATCAGATAATCATAGATGCCGTACTTAGGATCCAGATATTGATTTATGTTCAGCTCACACACATTGTGAAAAAGATAAAAATCAAAATAATCTACTCTGCATTTCTTAAGCTGTTCTTCAAAGATTTCCTTTACCTTTGGCATATTGGAAAGATCATAACCCGGAAATTTGGATGCCAGATAGAACCTGTCCCTATCATAATCCTGCAACAGTTCTCCTACGATCAGCTCTGAATTACCACCATGATATCCATATGCTGTATCATAGTAATTGATACCGGACTCCATGCAATATCTGATCATTTCCCTTACAGTATCCTTATCAATTCTGCTATCATCACCATTCAGTACCGGAAGCCTCATATTACCGAGACCAAGCGCCGAAAGCTTCATTTCCTTAAAACTGTTATAAATCATACAGCCCTCCTACTTATTCTTCTTCGTCGGCATATTTTTCCTTTAACTCATCATATTCGGCTATAGTTTTATCAAACATATCAAATAGATCTTCTTCAGAGATCAATCCATCTTCATTTGTTTTTACCCCCTTGAAAGAAAGATCATATCTCATTGGCGGGTTGTCCAGAGTAAGTATCGCAGATCTTCGGATCTGTTCTGTGCTTCTGTATAGCAGGTTTACCCTATACCATGCCTCACCGTCTTTGTCACGCCAACGCTCAAACATCAGCTTCACACCTATAGGCGTTTTCGTTTCTATGCTCTTCGGAAGAGTATAGGGTTCTGCACCCAAAGCACTAAGAGTACCATAAACGGTACAATCATGTGCACACAGGAAACAGAATTTGCGTTCTTCATTTTTCATCTCACTCTCCAGCTCCTGAAGCAGTGGATGCGTAATGTTTTTT
>JAEEHY010000277.1 GCA_016281085.1 Lachnospiraceae bacterium | reverse complement strand
TTACAGGACATAAGCCAGCGTCTGAAGGTAATACCGTTGGTCTTGTTGTTGAACTTCTCCGGATAGATATCATAGAAGTGCTTAAGCTCCGAATTCTTAAGTATCTCCGTATGCAGGGCCGCAACACCGTTGATCGAATATCCGAAATGGATGTCAATGTGTGCCATATGCACCCTGTCATCATCATCTATGATCCATACCTTCTCATCGCGGTACCTGCGCACGATCAGCCTGTCGAGCTCCTTGATGATCGGAACGAGCTGCGGAACAACCTGCTCCAGGCAATCAAGCGGCCATTTCTCGAGAGCTTCCGCCAGTATCGTGTGGTTCGTATATGCACAGGTCTTGCTTACAACATCGATGGCCTCCTTCATCGTGAAGCCCTCCTTAACCGTAAGCAGCCTTATAAGCTCGGGGATCACCATCGTCGGATGGGTATCGTTTATCTGGATTGAAACATACTTATTAAGCTTGTGAAGATCAAGACCCTTCGACTTTACATCACCCAGTATCATCTGTGCGCCGTTGCTTACCATGAAGTACTGCTGATATATCCTTAAGAGATTGCCTGCCTTGTCCGAATCATCAGGATAGAGGAAGAGGGTAAGATTCTTCTCAATAGCCTCCTTGTCAAAATCAATCCCTTCCCTGACCAGGGACTCATCCACCGATTCTATATCAAACAGATGAAGCTTGTTGAGGCCGTTATCATAGCCTATGACATCTATATCGTAGAGCCTGCTCTTCACCTTTCTGTCACCGAATGCAACCTCGTATGAGATTCCCGTATCATTAAGCCAGGACTGCTTCTCTATCCAGTCATTCTTCTCGGCATTCTGCTTATGATCCTTAAATACCTGCTTAAACAGTCCAAAGTGGTAATTAAGACCTATTCCGTCTCCGGGGATTCCCAGAGTTGCCATTGAATCAAGGAAGCAGGCTGCCAGTCTTCCCAGACCTCCGTTGCCGAGTGACGGCTCCGGTTCAGCCTCTTCAACCGCTGCGAGTGACTTGCTGTTCTTTTTAAGGATCTCATCTATCTCATCGTAGAGCTTAAGGTTAATAAGGTTGTTGGATAAGAGCTTTCCTATAAGGAACTCGGCAGATATGTAATATACCTTCTTCGGTCCGCTTATTATCTTCTTCTGGCCCATCTCCCTCTTGGTGAATTCAAGCAGAACGATGTACAGCTCCTCATCCGTACATATCTGTATCTGCTTTCCAAAGATCTCCATTGAGATCCTGTTAAGTTTTGCTTCCATTTGCGTAATCCTCCTGAATAAACTGTGTCCGGCCCTCCGGCCCCTTATCTGTTTTCTCTGCTTCGTGCCGGTGTGTTTTCCACCCGACATCTTTAGGATACTTTCGGAAAACGTTTTCCGCAACCCCTAAAATAAAAAAATTTCATTTTGTAAAAGTTGCACTATCACTCCTGTCTGTTTTTATGGGATTCTTACAAAAAAAAATGTGGGATCTGTCCTTTCAGACGGTAAGTACGTTATACAATAACATCCTTATAATAAAGCTTCACAAGCTCATGCTTCGTATAGACGTTTCTTCCTTCATTTCCCTCATACAGAAGCTTAAGCTCAGCGACTGCCGTAGATGCTATATTATAGAAGTCCTGCCTTACGGTATTCATCTGTTTTCCGACATAACCCATAAGGGTAATGCCGTCAAAGCCGCATACCGGGCGGAATATGTCCATCTCGATAAGGGCATTCATGGCGCCTATCGCCATAAGATCCGAGGCACACACAACGGCATCCCTGTTCTTCGCATACCTGAACGCTATCTCTCTTGCCTTAAGCTCCGAGAATTCCCCGTTCCTTACAAGAAGCTTAAGCTTAAGCTCCTCAGCAAGGCTTTTCATTCCCCTGAGGCGTTCATCCGATACGTATCCGTTGCGCTTTCCCTCGATATACAGTACACTCCGGCTCTTATTCTCGAGCACTGTCTTCTTCGCAACGTCATACTGTGCCTGAGCATTATTTACCCATACAGTAGATGTGTTTTCATTCACAAGAGGCACGTCAACAAGCACGGTCTTGAATACCCTGCTGTCAATAAGCTGTTTTAAGTACTTATCGTCCTTGGTCATTCCGCAGATGATAAGTCCCGATATACCCTGCGACTGCAGGTATCTTGTTATCTCCTCGGGAGTCATATGATTAATCATCGAAAGGAAGATTGTGATTATCTCTATATCCGCCTCCCTTGCAGCGCTGAGGGCACCATGGATATACTGAAGTGTTATTTCGTCTATGACCTGTGTTCCCGTGTTAAGGTTAATAAGAAGCGCCGCCCTTGCCGTCTGCTTGGATGACAGGGCAGCTGCTATGGTATTCGGTATATAATTAAGCTCGTGAATGGCGTCCCGGACCCTGCGCTTGGTATCCTCACTGACATACGGATAGTTATTAAGAACCTTGGATACTGTTGAAATAGCAACCCCGGCACGCTCTGCCACATCTCTTATGGAAATCATTCAGACCACTCCGTCATTGTATCAAAAAGCTTCT
>JAEEHY010000276.1 GCA_016281085.1 Lachnospiraceae bacterium | reverse complement strand
CTAATGGTTATTCTCCAGCATGAATTTAATGAATTCCCTTGCAGGTAAAGGTTTTGAGAAATAGAAGCCCTGGATATATTCACATCCCAGGTTCAGGAAACGGTTAAGTGTTTTCTCCTCCTCCACTCCTTCAACCAGAATATCCTTCTTCATCTCATGCAGCATGTTGACCGTGTTCTTAATAACAATCCACATCTGAGGATCGTCCATTTCATCAACAAAGCTCTTATCAAGCTTAACTATGTCAAACGGAAGCGATATGACTCTTTTAATATTCGAATAGCCCGTTCCGTAGTCATCCAGCGAGAACCTGATGCCCTTTTCGTTAAGTCTTTTCAGATTCGAATCAACCATTGAAGGATCCGCATCGGCCGCCGTCTCCGTCATCTCAAGATTGATCTTATCCGGCGTGAGCTTATATTTATCCAGAGTCGAAAGCACCTTAAACACGAGATCTGTTTCAACACATTGTGCGGCGGACAGGTTGATCTCGATATATTCGAGTCCCATCTTGTCAAGATCGCACTTGCTCATAAATTCGCAGACCGCATCAATAACATAATCACCTATCTGATGTATTGCACCGCTCGCTTCGGCGGCCGGGATAAAAAGCCCCGGAGAAACAAATCCATACTTATCATCAATAAGTCGGATCAGTGCCTCGGCAGATACGAACTTCATCTTCCTTGCATCATATATAGGCTGGTAATACATCTGAAATTTCTTCTTCTGTATCGCATCTGCGATAACATCATCAAGCTCGCTCTTAAGCTTGAAATCATCACTGTTAACTATCTCCGAAAGCATGACAGCTCTCTTTTCATCGGATAAAATATTATTAAGGGTACTCTCGAAGTTCACCACTCCTTCATATCCGTCGATATCCTCAGGACATCTCACAATACAGCAGCGGCAGTCAAGCTCGGTTTTAAAATGCTGTACCTCGAACGGTCTGTTCAGGTTTTCGATCATTGCATCGGACATGGCAGTTATCGTCTCCATGTCATCTTCACCCGTAACAATCGCAAAAGTCCCATTCTGCAGATAATAAACATCTGCCTGCATCTTATACACGGTGCAGCAGTGGGTTATCTTTGACCCAATCTCCTTAAGCATCTGATTAAAGCGATCCATTCCAAGATATGTACGTAATACGGTACTGTTTATTACCGTCAGGAATACTATCCTGAATGTCCTCTGCGTTTCGAAAGACTTCCTTATCGCATCAAGCGAAGCTCCGTAGCTCTGCACTCCGCTCAAAGGATCCAGCATCTCCTCGCCACGTTGCAATATTGTGCTGATGATAAGTACAACAACCGCAGAGCCAAACATCTCAACCAGCAGATCGGGAAAAACAAGCTGTAGAACAACGGTAAAAAGAGAGACCGGAAGCTGTGTCATAAGCGCGAACAGTTTATCTCCCGAAAGAAGTCTTCTGTATTTGAGCATGATCCGCCAGCTGGCAATAATATATCCGATAGCTATGATATACAGTACTACCGAAGCAACACCTCTCTTATAATTGAAAAATTCATCAAAGTAGAAGATCAGTCGTGTAAACGGATTGGTAAGTATAAGAAGCAGACTGATACCGCACGGTATCGAGCAGAATAAACATTTTTTCCTGTCCGTAACATAAATATGCCAGACTCCGGTATAGGAAACTACATATAATATATAGACAACGGGAGTGATATTGCGCGACAGAAAATAAATATAATCAATAACGGCACGGATCACCAGATTATCTTCGGACACCGTGATCGCACCACCATACAGCCCGGCCAGCAGATCTGTAACTGTCGAAATAAATATGCACAGCATCATTATGCAGAAGAGCCTGTTGGAACGGCCTATATACAGTTTTCTGACAACTATTGACAGTGCAAGGATAAACAGGATTACCAGTGCACATATATC
Source organism: Lachnospiraceae bacterium (assembly GCA_016281085.1). Taxonomy (GTDB): domain Bacteria; phylum Bacillota; class Clostridia; order Lachnospirales; family Lachnospiraceae; genus UBA2868. The sequence goes on along the minus strand of JAEEHY010000276.1, from coordinate 8,701 downwards.
AAAATTGAGTATACCCATCAAATTCCCCCCACAGTCCTTTTCAGGACTGTATGCTAACTTTATTTAATTATAAGTTTATCGTAACTGTTCTGAACAGTTACAGTTTATCACATTTCGGGGCAAATAAAACATCTAAATTTGTAAATTTTCAGATTTTTTCAAATATTTTATCGACTTGTTTTATTTAAGTAAATTATTCCCTCTTCTTTCAGCCATTTCCGACAGGCTTTATAGTCCGGGATCACAGAACCCACCAGACTCCAGAAGCGTGCGGAATGGTTCATTTCCCTGCGATGACAGAGCTCGTGAACCACCACGTAATCCTGTACATGCCCGGGTGCCTTCATAAGCATGCAGTTGAAATTAAGGTTACCCTTTGATGAGCAGCTTCCCCACAGCGTCTTCTGGTTTTTTATGGTGATCCTTCCGTAGGTCACCCCGAGTATCCCGGCATAATACGCAACCTTTTTCGGTATTACCCTCAGCGCTTCATCCGCAAGATCGCGAAGCTCCCATCTCCCGATCGGTTCAACAGCCTCAGTCCTTTTATTTCTTTCCTTTACTTTCTCTATATGTTTATCTATCCACGAAGCCTTCTCTTCAACAAAACGCCTTATCTCACGCTCCGGCATTCTCATCGGAGCACGCACAAGAAGCTTCGCATCATCTGTAATCTCTATTGCAAGCGAACGCCTTCTGCTTCTGATTATATTGTAATCATTTTCCATTGTTCATTTCCATAAGCTCGCGAACTTCATCCTTCATGAGGGAGCCTCTTTCATCAAGCATCAGTTCACCTTTGAACTTCATATAATTATCACAGCCGTATCTGGCGATAAATCTCGAAGTGTACGAATTAACGGTCATTTCCGTCACAAGTATGAGCATCTCGTTTCCGCCTTCAAATGCCTTTTGGGCATAGTCAAACAGTGACTCCAGCTCTCCTTTTATCTGTACGCTGGTATCCTTTACCGTCTTAAGCTCACTGTTATATCTGCTCCTTATTACCTCAAAGGGTTCATCCGACTTAAGTGCTTCCTTATAGGCTTCCTCCATGAATCTTATGCAAAGCCTTTTTATCCTCTCATCTTCTTTCGATACCGCTGAAGCTTTCTTCATCGATTTAAGATCATTTCTCAGCTTATCATTTACCGAAAGCATTCCGGTAAGTACACTGTCCCTGTTTCCGGCATCCCCGGCTCCCGGATTAAAGGTCTTGAGCATCGGATTAAGTGCAACCAGATAATCCGCGTCATTAAGATTTGATCGGACATCTGCTATTACGCGGTCCATAAGCATGGACAGGAGCGAAAGCCTCTCATCAAAGCCAGCCTTTTTGGCTCTTTCTGTTATCTCATCACTTATTTTTCCTTTAAGGATATCTTCTACATGGTAATCACGTTTATACTTGCAGTACAGTTCGTAATAAGCGCCAAACTCCTTTACCACGGAATCGTTACGGATATACTGGTCTATCAGGGTATCGTCAATGCTCATGCCCGCATCCTCGTACAGCCTGATCATCTGCGACAGATCTTCCCACCCTCTTGCAGTAACATAAGCCCTGCCGTTCACCGTGTTCTCAATAAGATAGAAGTATTCCTTCTTAAGATCAAGGAAGCTGATTATTGCGGGGTGTACGCCCTGTTCAAGTGCATACTCCTTCCATGTCCTGTAATCCGCTTCAACATTCATTACCTTTAGCCTGTCAAGTATGGCTACATCGAATTCGCGGACCGACTTGTTGAATTCGGGAGGATTACCGGCCGTCACTATCACCCAGCCGTCAGGCACACGATGCCGTCCGAACACTTTATACTGCAGGAATTGCAGCATTGACGGTGCCAGGGTTTCGGACACACAGTTAATTTCATCAAGGAACAGTATCCCCTCCTTAATCCCTGTCTCCCGCATGATCTCGTAGATACTGGCTATGATCTCACTCATGGTATATTCGGTTACATCATATGACATTCCCTCATATTCCTCATGCTTGATAAACGGAAGTCCTATCGCCGACTGTCTGGTATGATGTGTCATCGAATATGACACAAGAGCAATGTTAAGTTCCTGGGCTATCTGCTCCATAATGGCCGTCTTTCCCACACCGGGCGCTCCCAACAGGAATACCGGACGCTGATTGACAACCGGTATTTCATACTCACCAAACTCTCCCTTTGTAAGATACAGCTTTACCGTCTGTTTGATGTATTCCTTTGCCTGTCCTATGTTCATTGTTTATCCTCCACCAATTCCTCTTCCAACAGCTCTACACGGATACCCCACCAGGGGACCTCCGGCCGCATTTCATCATGCTTCACAAATACAAACATGCTGTCATAACCGGGTGCTTTGGAAGGATATATCCCGTAGCCGTCCGTGAAATAAATAAGCCCCTTAAGCTCGGTGAATTCACCGTCCTCCACCAGCTGATCCACATATTCAAAGGCAGGGCGGAAATCCGTTCCCCCGTATCCGGTCAGCTTCCCGTGCGCTATGTAATCATCAAAATCCTTTTCACTGCTTATCTTTGTGTCCGAACGCACCTCACTGTCGCACTGTACGATATGAACATTTATCTTATTCGAAAAGCTCTCACTTCTCTTAAGTATATCATAAGTCTTCCTGAGGAATGCTTTCACAGTTGCTCCCATGCATGATGCGGATGTATCTATCACTATCGCAAAGTCATGCACCCGTTTCTCATCCCCCCACTCAAGCGGTTCGATAAGAGGCATATTCCCGTAATGCATAAGTCCGTATGTATAATAAATGTAGTCAAACTCCTCATCATTGACCTTGATCTCTTCTCCCGTTACAGCGAACTGTTCAAGCAGACGTCCGTAATCATATCTCTTTCTTGTTGTATCAATGAGATTCTTAAGCAGACTGTCGGAACGGCCTGATGCCTTTGAAAAGGTTCCCAGATCCGTCTTTATCCTTCTGCTTATCTTCTCCCAGGCCTGCTCGGATATCTCATAGTTCTCGACCTTCCTCCAGTAAATATGCCGATCCTGTGCGAACAGCTCCGAAATCTTAAGCTTATCAACCTTGGACAGAGGATTAACAAGAAAATATTTGTACAGCCGTTCTGCGCTTATGATTTTTACCTCTTTTGAAAGTCCGCGCATAAGCTGTTTACGGTCACTGTCATTCCCAAGCGAGAATGCGGGAACATCAAGCTCCATGATCACATTTTCCACTGCAATATCACAGGCAATATCCCATATCTCATCATCAAGCTTATCATAATTAAAGGAATGATTGAACACGCAGTGCAGAAGCGAATGAAGGAACTTGCGTGTAAGAGAATTGTCATCCTCAAGATAGGATCTGAGAACATATCCGCTGTCGTAAAAGAAGTGTCCGCCGTCAGTAGCGACACCGGACAGACCGGGCTTTTCTTCACATTTAAGCCGGTTTATCGCAACATCCATAAACCGCATATTAACTATGACGGTGTCGGTTGAGAGCCGCATGAGTTCTGCGGCTTTTGCGGTTATCATGGCGTCTTTGTCTTTTGTTAACAACGCGGTCCCCCTTATGATATATATTGTAAGAAGTACTGCCGTACTTCTTTCTAATACGCTCGCCGCTTAGGCATCATAAGGCATCCACCGCTTTGCGGTCCCCCTTATGATATATACAGGAAAAGCAGATGCCCTTAACATCTGCTTCCCTTCATCCCATTATAGTCTGTTGGCCTTCAAAAGGATCCCCTCACCCTTAGAAGGAAATTTATATTATATCCGTACTCACTTTGATACGGCAATACTCTGCAGATGTATTGCAGGATCAAAGATACGGATCATAATCCTGCCCCGTTTAAGATCGATATCAGGATTCAGCCGAATGTACAAAACCCTCGTATGCCCTCTTAAGCATATCCTCTATCTCCTCAGTCTCCATGCTTACGCGTTTACTGGTGACAAGAGTGGCTACGCCGTGAGTGAACATCCAGACCATCTTAAACACTTCCTTTTTCTTCTCCGGGCTGAGCTTCTCAGTCCTCGGAAGGTTTTCAAGCAACTCATTGCAGTCACCCTGTTGAAGAAATTCATGAAAGTCTTCCGTTTCGTACTCATCAATATCCGCTATCAGTTTGAATAAATGTTTTTCTTTACAGGCCATTTCGATATACGCCATACCCATTGACAGATATACCGGCTTTCCCTTCGTCCTGCTGCCGAGCATATGATCCGAAAACAACTCCGCACTTTTATAGAAGAGTTCTTCCTTCAGCATTTCCATGTTTTCATACGCACGGAATATCGGCTGTGTGGAACTCCCCAGTCTTTCCGCAAGCTTCCTTGCGGTAACATTGGCGAACCCGCTTTCCCTGGTCATTTCAAAGGCAGCATTAAGCACCATGACCTTGGATACTTTCTCTTTTGGAGGCATGTGATTTCCCCTTCTTATTAATTACCGCACCGGTTCCCTACTCCGATGCAATACTCCTCTTTGCACCCGTTAATGCCGGGTTGCTTTCCCCTTAGACATGACTACATTTCAACGATATGTATCGAAGTTATGCATTCTTGTTATATAACGATGTTATTGTACTATAAGCCCCAAGCAGTGTCAAGAACTTATTTTTAAAATCCCTCTGAATATTTCTGCCATGTATGATACTTCTTATCATTCCGCCTGTCAGGGATATCATACCTTTCTTTCAGTTTTTTACCCAGCAGATGTGTGTATTTTACAGCACCCCAGTAATTAAGATGCGAAAGGTCATTGAAATCCTCATTAAAATCGAGCCCGATCAGGTCATAATCCATGTTTGCGTTCCAGAACGGGATGCCGTTTTCATCTGCGATCTCTTTTATCCTGTTAAAGGTTTTTTCATCCTCTTCCGTCATAATATACGGTGACACAAGCAGATACAGTTCAATGTCCATGCTCTTTGTATACTCTATGATCCGGTTCAGATAGAGCTCCGACTTGTCGGTAAGCCCGGAGCATTCATCCGTTCTGTGAACCGGCTTTTCCTGCGGAATCCTTTCGTAGAACGGGGTAAAACCTTTATAATACGGTAATTCTGCATATTTCCTGAACGGAAATGAAAAATCATAGGGTTCCAGCGAAAATATCCTGTCGTGATAATATACAAAATCCGGAAAAAATTCTTTATATTTATCGGGCTCAGCGCTGACCCTTAAGAGTTGCAGTTTATTGAGCGAAAATCTCATCCCGCTCAGATTCTCCGGGAGCCAGGGATACTGGTAATCATCCTTGAAGCGTGCCGGCGAATAAAGTTCCAGCACCACCACCTTCGGATCCTGGTATTTTACGAATTCCTTCAGGTAGTGGTATGCACCCCAAAGCGGCTGTTCCGCAGCACTGTAATCATAAGCTGCAATTCCGTATTCCTTCCACAAAACAGCAATATCTATATCACAGTGAACATGACTAGAGCCCATCATTACAACATCCACGGAGTCTCGCGGCTGAAAATACAGGCCACGCGCCTGATCTACCCCATGCATGGATTTAATGCACAAAACTCCGTCTATATACCATAACGTAAATACTGTCAGCAGTATAAAAATTATCTGAACGATCCTTTTCCTCATATACACTCCGTCTAAAAATCCATATACATGAACATTGAAGCATCATATCCGGTTCCGTATATTCCAAAAATAAATATAACTATGATCGCAAAATAAAGAAACAGATACCTCAGTACGTAATTTCCCTGCGCCACAACTTCCGGAAAAGGCTTCTCTCTTATGTATCCTTTAAGATCCATCACAAATGCCATTACAATGCCCAGTATTATCAGACACAGTCCGGACCATTTCAGCTCCATTATCTGCATATCCACCATGAATGTTTTATCCGGATTGTTCCGCCTCATGATCGCCATGATATATCCTAATGCATTTCTTAAACTCGACTGTCCGAAGAATATCCACGCAACGGAAACACTTAAGAAAGTCATTATGCGTTTAATGATATGATGGATTTTTATTCCCGATCTTATAAGAAAAGCGTTCCATACGGAATACAGACCGTGCAGCAGTCCCCAGGCGATAAATCCGAGCGAATTACCGTGCCAGATTCCGCATATAAAAAAGACGATCATCATGTTGATGCATCTGCGTATGAATCCTTTTCTGTTGCCGCCAAGCGGAATGTAGACGTATTCCCTTAACCATAAGCTTAGCGAGATATGCCACCTTCGCCAGAATTCCGATATATTGTCGGACAGATAAGGAGAGAAGAAATTCTGTGTAAGCGTAATATCGAACAGCTTCGCAACTCCGATGGCAATAGCGGAGTATCCGGCAAAATCACAGTATATCTGCATCGTATACAGAAACGACCCTATTATAAGCCATATATATCCATGATTTACGTAATCACCGAACAGATTCCCGGCGTATATACCCATCCTGTCACCTATGACAGTTTTCATAAGATATCCGTATACCAGATAGGTCATGGCTCTCGATAGCCTGTCTTCATTAAACAGCTTCGCTTTTTTGACTGTGTCAAGCTGCGAAAGAAAATCTTCTGCCTTCTCAATGGGACCGCTTACGAATTTGGGAAAGAAACACATATAAAGAGCAAAGCGTACCAAATTTCTCTCAGCCTTTACCGATCCTTTTTTTATATCTAGGATGTATCCGATCGCCTGAAAACCGTAATATGAAAAACCTATCGGAAGTATCAGGTTTCTGAGTATCGCATCCCTTGCATCTACGGATATGGGAAGCTTATGTATATATCCGGGAATAAACTTTATAACAAGCATCGCGAGTATCATAAGTACCACGAATGCTGCTGCCGCACGGTTCTTTTTCTTCGGATCGTCCGGAGACATTCTGTCAAGCAACAGACCGGCAGCATAGACGATCAGAGTTGATACAACAAGAAAATACAGAGACCTCAAGTCAAGATAAGCCGCATAAAACAGGCTTGCGAAAAGCAGCACATACAATCTGGCGCCTTTCCCAAGACAATAGAACAGTACAGTTACCGTGAATATAAAGATAAATGTAAATAATGAAAATGTCATTCCACGCCTTTCTTTACTAAACCCCCAAATAATGATACACTGATGATGGGGACGACCAATTATATAAAATTATTAATAAGGAGCACACATGGACAACACGGAAATGCGCACGCTTTACAAGCTTATCATACTCTATATTCTTTCCAAGGTTGACTACTCGATCACAAGAACCCAACTGTTTGGATATATGCTGGACAAGGGCTACACGGATTACTTTACCCTGCAGGCTGTCATGTCCGAACTTATTGACAACGGGTTGCTGGAAACGAAATCAGCCCGCAATGCAACCCATCTCCTTATGACGGGAAAAGGGCGCGAAACCTTTGAGTATCTTGAAAATGATATAAGCGAATCCATACGTAATGAAATCGACACCTATCTCACCGAGAATGCAGTTCAGCTTCGGAATGAGGTATCCATCTCCGCTGATTATTACAAGACAACCTTCGGTGAATATGTTGCGGAATTAACCGCCAAAGAACGAAACATAGACCAGCTCAGCATTAAGATCACAATGCCTTCGGAGGAAGCTGCTGCCGAGATATGCAGCAACTGGCAAAAGAAAAATCAGGATGTATACGCGTATCTGATGGGGACGTTATTGTAAGTTGTTTTTATTTTTCTGTCATCCTCAATCTACGCATATGATCCTTAATCTTCACCTCGTATCCGTTTCCCGACGGCCTGTAGAATTCCTTCCCGTCAAGCTCATACGGCAGATACTGCTGCTCCACGTAATGGTCCGGGTAATCATGCGCATACAGATATCCCTGTCCGTGGCCAAGCTTTGCTGCACCCTTGTAATGTGCATCCTTCAAATGGACAGGTATTGTTATATTCGGAGTTTCCTGAACAGCCCGCATTGCCTCTTCTATTGCAACAACACTAGAATTGCTCTTCGGCGCGGTCGCAATATATGCAACGGCCTGTGAAAGTATGATCTGCGCTTCGGGCATGCCCACACGTTCAACTGCCAGTGCCGCGTTTGTTGCGACAACAAGTGCCTGCGGATCGGCATTTCCGACATCCTCGGCAGCACATATCATCATCCTTCTGGCAATGAAGGTCACACTTTCCCCCGCATTCAGCATTCTTGCAAGATAGAATACCGCCGCATCCGGGTCTGAACCTCTCATCGATTTGATAAAAGCCGAAATAGTATCGTAATGATTATCTCCGCTCTTATCATATTTGACAACCCTCTTCTGTATACACTCCTGTGCAACATCAAGCGTTATATGTATCTTTCCGTCGTCACTTCTTCCGGTGGTCAGGATACCGAGTTCGACAGCATTAAGAGCGGTACGTGCATCACCCTCCGCCATATCGGCAAGATGCTCGGATGCATCATCATCAATGACCGCACCGTATGCTCCCATACCCTTTGCTTCATCATAAACCGCCCTTCTTATAAGCTCTTTGATATCCTCTTTATCAAGCGGCTTCAGTTCAAAGATTATCGAACGTGAAATAAGAGCACCGTTGACCTCAAAATAAGGATTCTCGGTCGTGGCACCGATGAGGATCACGGTTCCGTCCTCCACAAAAGGAAGAAGATAATCCTGCTGCCCCTTGTTGAAGCGGTGTATCTCATCTATGAACAGGATGGTCTTTTTGTTGTACATCCCAAGAGTATCCTTAGCCTTTGCCGTAACCTCCTCCATATCCTTCTTG
>JAEEHY010000275.1 GCA_016281085.1 Lachnospiraceae bacterium | reverse complement strand
CTCTTCCTCCTGTCAATATAGAAGGTAGTGATCATTCCGTTACACAACGGAATGACCACCAGTATTAAGATCAGTACTACTGCCTTCAAAAAATAATTAATCAAAATAATCTATGTCTTTCTCTTTTTTCTTTATTGCAAACAGGTCATCATCTTCGCTGTCCAGATAAGCATTCTCTGCTCTCCTTCTGCTTACATTGATTACCGAAACTGTCACAACCGCACCAACCAGCATAATTGTGACGAGCACAATGAGTATCATGTATGTCTTGAAAGGCGAAGGGCCTGTAAGCATCTTATCGCTGAAGGTTATGGCATACTCAGAAGCATGCTCAAATTTGAAGCTTGCCTTACCGTCACCGGATACCGCTACCGATTCAACAAATTCCATCTCGGAACTGTCAGGATTGAAATAGTAGAGGTTAGCAAATTTTCCGGCATGTTCTGTTCCAACGGGCACATCAAGGGTTGCTTTAAATCCAAAGGCTCCGTTATGTCCCAGAGTCATAAGGATGTAGTCCGAACTATCAAGTCCGTCTACCACAGCTGCAGGAATCTGCGATTCATTAAATGTAACCGAAAGGTCCACATCAAGGTTAGATGTATCGATTCCTTCAAGATCTATATTCCATACAACTCCCGATTCAGGCATCTCAACCTGAAGTATCTGAGTTCCCTCAGCAATGTCCGCAAGTTTTTCACCGGTAAGGTGTGTATCACCCTCAAGTGATAACAGGGTTGCTTTAGACTTAACTTCTTCTGCCGCTGTGCTTACACCCTCATTATCTCCAGGAGTCTCAGCAGTTGTCGGCTTGTTAAGCTCGCCGCCCGCTTCATTTGCGTTACCGGTATTGTTGTTAGCAGTATTGTTTGTTGCCGGCGGTACAGGATTCGTAGTGTTGCCTGCTGCCGCATTGGTAACTGTACCTGCAGGAGTTGCTGCCGCTGTAGGTGTTGCCTCGGTTGTTGCCTGCGGCGTTGTTCCTGCTGTAGGTGTTGTGCCGGTTGTCACCTTGGGCGTTATTCCGTTTGTTACCTTAGGCGTTGTGCCGTTAGTTATCTTCGGTGTTGTTCCTGCTGTCGGTGACGCCTTCACCGTAGGTGAAGTTGCTGCCGTCGGCGTTACGATACTCGTAATCTGAGCTACTGGAGTTGTTGGCGTAGGCGTAATCCTTACGGTAGGTGTTGCTATAACCGTAGGAGTTACTATGCTTGTAATCTGCGCCACTACCTTAGTAGGCGTTACAACTGCCGTTGGTGTTACGCGCACTGTGGGCGTTGTTCCTGCTGTCGGTGTTACTCTGACTGTCGGTGTCGTGCCAACCGTAGGTGTTACTCGTACCGTAGGTGAAGCGACTGCTGTCGGCGTCGTACCTGCTGTTGGTGTAGGCGTTACGATACTTGTTATCTGTGCCACAACCTTAGTGGGCGTCACGACTGCTGTGGGTGTTACCTTTACCGAAGGTGAAGTTTTTACCGTTGGCGTAGTTCCAACAGTAGGTGTTATTCCGGCCGTAGGTGTCACACGAACTGTAGGCGTCGTTCCGGTCGTAGGTGTTACACGTACTGTCGGCGTTGTGCCAGTTGTAGGAACAGATTTATATCCACATACACTGCATTCACCGTTAACAAATTTATGTCCGGTCGCCTTTACTTCTTCTGTATAAGAATCACCGCAAGAACATGTATATGTCTTCACACCGTCTTCCGTACATGTTGCCGTGTTATCGGATAGGGTGTATTCGTGCTCATGTATCTGAACTACAGGCTCTTCATAGCCGCATCTTGTACATACTCCGTCCACCATATTATGACCGTTTGTTATACAGTCCTCATTTGTAACCTGTTCCTCAACTCTGAGGCTCTCAGTCTCTCCACAGATACTGCAGGTACGGGTCTTGTATCCGTTCACTGCTTCGCTCCATTCACCGAATACATGAGAAGAGCATATTGCCTGAACCTGAATATTGATATTGTCGGTCACTTCATAATTATCGGGATCCGGACAATATGAAGCGATGTATGTATAGCTTCCGGTTCTCATAGGAAGCACAAGGCTTGTGTCATTCCATGTGAAGTTATCGGGAAGAGCAACTCCCAAAAGTTCCGTTCCCGCTTCAGCCTCTATGTCGGTAGGAATATCGATGTCGTCTGTAGTAAGTACCGCCTTATCAACATCCACAGCAAGTGTAAGTGTTATGCTGTTGTATTTGCTGTTGTCAGGCTCGTAGAGTACCGAATATCCTTCATTTTCAACAGTAGGGACAGTATCTCCGTTAACCCATGCAAAACTGTCGGGAAGTTCAATATCCGACAGGCTCTGCTCGGGATCGTATGTTACATTGATCTCCGGAAGCTCCACATCACTTACGGCAATATCCGCCTTGATGACAGACACCGCACATGTCAGACTTCCAAGGCTGCCGGCCTTGCATGTTATAGTGGCGCTACCGGGTCTGACACCTGTGATAACACCGTTGCTGTCAACAGTTGCCACGCCTGAATTGGAACTTGAATATGTATACTCATATCCAGTGTTCTTTGCTCCGTTAATCAGAGGATGTATTACCGCGCTCTGATCCACAGGAAGATTCTCCACTGTGTCTATATCAATAGCAAAAGTATCCGTTGTTCCCGGGTTAATCTGTTTTGCCGCAGGCATGTTTTCGTACACAGGAATTCGGAATACAAAAGGCGATGTATTAAGTACTCCCGATCTGCTGTAGCCATTATAAGCAGACTTAGCATTAGAATATGCTCCGTATACTGCCTGCATATACTGATGGGTATATGGAGTCCCTATAAGATCCCATTTTTGCAGGTAAAGAGTATCCTGTCCTGCCGATACATATCCATTCGCAAGGAAAGATGCACCTCCTTCAAGAGATGCCATTCTAGAAGTCCAGTTCTTCTTTCTGGCATAAGTGAGGCCGCTCTCCATTATTGCTTTCGTTGTGCTTCCGCTTGCCGAAATATTGTAATAATTGTAGAGTCCCTCATATCCGGGATATGTTCCGGATATCATGGCAGATCCGCCGGAACCCTGCTCTGAAAGAACTCTGGCTGCCTGAAGAATCGGACTTATATTGTATTTTGATGCCATGCTCATGAAGTAACTTGAATAAGGTGTTGAAGTTCCTTCAATATTGCCTGACATAAATGAATTGGCTATTATCTTTTGAACAGCAGCCTCTGTATGATAAGAAGCATTGTATGTAAGGAGCTCGAACTGGAATATCTGCACTTCCGTAAGGAAATTCCTGGGATCCATATAATAAGCGATGGACCCGTCGGAAGCATAGGCCCAGCCGGCACCATAGATACCGTCCATTCTCGATGCAGGGGTTCCGCTTGTATCAATAAGGCTTCGTGCCCCTTCACTTTCCGCAGCCACCGATGCATTCCAGTCAAGTCCGCAGTTCTGTCTTACGAATATCCAGTCCGGATGAGCTTTCTTGAGGCTGTAGAGAGCCGATTTGTATGACTCGGGGAACTGTTCCACGTCAGTCATATCGATGCTGCTTGCCGCACTCTCACGCTTAAGAGTTGTTACATATTTTTCTTCCCATGCAAGAAGTCTCTCATCGGAATATGCAAGGAAGTCTCTTTCTATATATCCCTGATAGGTCTTGCCGCTTTCAAAGAATCTTACCTTGAACCATATATTACGGCCGGCGTCTTCATCAACGCCTATGATGTTGACCATAGATCCTGTAGCAAGTGATGCAACGTTATTGCTGTATGCATCCGCTTCCTCTCTCATGGTATAGACATCCTTCAGATACACCAGGGCCTTGATCTCCTGAGCCGATGCAAGCTGCCCAAGAGCCGACTGTGCCCCCGACATATCCTTGATCACGTAATTTGAAGTTTTTACCGCAGGGGTCGCAGCATAGACCTGAGCAAGAGGTGCGACGGTAAAAATCGCCGCAACAAAGGCCGCAATCACCCTATAGACTGCCTTACGTTTAGCGAACATTGTAATACTCCTTGAACCAGTCTGTGAATCTGGTCAAACCTTCCTCCATTGAGGTATTTGGTTTAAAGTCAAAATCATTTATAAGATCATCTACGTCAGCGTAGGTCTTATACACATCTCCTGCCTGCATGGGCAGATATTCCTTCTTGGCTTCAATGCCAAGCTTCTCCTCAAGTACAGCCACAAAATCCATAAGTTTTTCCGGCTTGTTGTTACCGATGTTGTAGACCTTGTATCTTGCATTAAGATCGTCTGCCTTGGGAGGATTGTTAAGAATGTTGAACACACCGGTGACAATATCGTCAATAAATGTGAAGTCTCTCCACATATCTCCGTTGTTATAGAGCTGAATGGGTTCTCCTTTTATCATCTTTAATGAGAACTTGTAGCAGGCCATATCCGGACGACCCATAGGACCGTATACCGTGAAGAATCGAAGGCCTGTCGTAGCCATTCCATAGAGCTGCGAATATGAATAAGCCATAAGCTCATTTGATTTCTTTGTTGCAGCATATAAGCTGATAGGTCTGTCAACCTGATCTGTTGTAGAGAAAGGAATCTTCTTGTTGCCACCGTATACCGAGCTTGAAGAAGCATATACAAGATGCTCGACATCATTGTGTCTGCAGCATTCAAGTATATTGGCAAAGCCTACCAGATTGGACTGTATATATGCCGAAGGGTTCTCGATACTGTAACGAACACCTGCCTGTGCAGCCAGATTGACAACAACATTCGGATGATGTTCAGCAAAGACCTTATCAAGATCTTCCTTTACCGCAAGGTCACCCTTTACAAATGTGAACTTGTCATATTTTCCAAGGAGTTCAAGTCTGTATTTCTTCAGATTGACGTCATAATAATCGTTAAGCACGTCAAATCCGACCACTCTTCCTCCTGCCTCCAGTATTCTTTTTGACAGGTGGTAGCCTATAAAGCCCGCTGCTCCTGTCACCATATAAGTTTTATTTGCTTCAAATTGATTCATTTTATATATCTCCCATTCATTATTTTCCTTTGTCAGGGTACACTACCCCATACTTATGTTAATCATACCACATCTTGTATTTATTTGTCACCACCCTATACAAAATATCGTGGAAGGTGCATAGCCGATCGAATATACACAAAACACAGCCCCTGCAGTAGCTGATAAATAAAAATGGACCGAATATTCACCCACAGGACATTACATTTGTCAATCGACCTGTCGGTTTTGATTCGGTCCATTTTTAAAATCATTTATTCGGTTATTCTACCTGCTTACGATTCTTCATATAGTTCTCGCCAATAGCAATCAGCAAAATCATAAATGGGTAATTCAAAATATTGGCATAATTCAATAAGTTGTATCCGATGTAGCAGATTATGCACATTGCTATAGCCAGGCATCTTTTATCATCTGAGTGAAAACACCTGCATATAAAAGAGAGAATCAAACCATAGAATGATACCGTTCCCAGTATTCCTATATTAACAAGGCTGGTAACCGGCTCACAGTGTGCATTGGTCAGAACATCTCCTTCGAAATAGTATTCCAACTCTTTAGCTAATTCCGACGCACCGTCAATATATGTACCCATACAATCCGGACCAACTCCAAATAATTTATGGAAAATGTCCTGGTTTTCAAATATACGAATCCCTACACTAATTGCCTTTCCTCTTCCGGATCCCCAATTCTCATTAAGATACAAGAATTTAAGGGCAAGCTTCTGAAAGAGCTCTGTTTCCTTACCCGTCAGTTCCAAATCATATGTTTTGCCTATAAAGCAGGTGTTAATTATTGCCATTAACACTATTAATGCAATTATTGCCGGGATAATAATCATTACTCTATTAATAAATCTTTTGAACTTATCACTTGGCACATAACTACGCAGTTTTAATACAACATAGACGCAAACTACGGGAATCAGAATAAACAGTGTCGTCAATTTATCATTGAAAATGTCACACATATTCGTCGAATTATATGTAAAAATTCTAAGATTAACATGTCTTATTATGTTTGATATCTGTCCCGCCACACAGAACACCATAACCGTCTCAAGCCATCTATATAATCCTTCATTGCTATCCCCTGCATATTTGAGACCAAGGAAAAACATCAGTCCCAAAACAATAAATATACTGTCCGCACCTTGAGTCAATGAAGTCATAAACACAATGAATAAGTAGATGATATATATTATTCTTTCAGTTTTTGACATCTCTGTCTTTAAGATATAAAGAGCTATGCCGAGCGGTGCCGTAACAGAGATATATCCACAATACCAGCCTATATTGCCGATGGTAGATAAGAATTCTATCGCATAAGATCCTTCAATCGGAAAAGGCCATACTGAGAATCTGTTAAGTATCCCAAGGATAAAGACGAATGTGGAAGCGACCATTATCAGAGTTAAAATGCCATCTCCAAACACACTGAATCTGCTAATAAACAGATACATTATCCCAAGCATTATTATCAAAAAGCCACCCATATACCAGCCCGTATATCCGGATATTGCTGCCAATCTGTCAATAGAAAGAACAACCGAAATTACTGTTATCAGGAGATATGCCAAAAAGAAACAATCGGTTACTGTTGGTTTCGAAAAAGCATACTTGTTTTCTGTATTAGCCAATACTTCAACCACAATTCCAACAGCGATTGCCATGATCATCCACTTACTTACCGTGGAGAAAAAAAAATATTTACTTTCATCAATATCCATATATCCATTTCTTAAATATAACGGATATATCATAAACACAAGGATGAGATATGCATATATCAGTATATTAGCCGGCTTTCTAATCAGTCGCCGCCAATCAACATTCTTCCCCAACAATTTCTTCATTAGATGTACTCCGAAATTATAAGTATTAAAACAGGCAGGAGCCGTTTAGATACTCCTGCCCGCTATATTTACTATGTAAAAACTATCTAATCATTTTTACTGATCCACCTACTTGTCTAGCTAACTCAAGCGGACCCATATATTTGTTGTTACCGTCATATGTGATAGGAGTCTTTGAAAGATCAAGACGACTACCTAAATACACTTCGTACATATGTCCGTTGTGTTTAAACCAGTATTCAACTTCCTTACCCTCCATCGCTTTTATCGATTCCTCGCTAAATGCAAATGGCGCATCTGAATAAAAATGCAGAAAATTCTTGTAGACCTCTACCTTTTCAATCTTTTTTACTGCTTCTACAAAACCTTCAGTTGTCGTAATAGCTGAAAGGTTATAATCAATACTTCCCACATTTTTGAAATCCTGAGGAACCGTTGCATTGTCAAAAGCAGATACAGGTAAGTCTTTCTCTTCATCAATTATCTGCTGGTTCTTATCAGCCTCCTCAACCTTTTCTTCAACTCTGTTGCCTGATACCGAGCTGCTACCGGCTGCACATACAACAAGAGATGACATTGATGCAATCAACACACTTGCAAGTAACACTGTTAAAAATTTTTTCATTTCTTTTGCCCCTTTCCCACTCATAAGATAAAGTGGTTATGCTATATTTTCACGAAAATTATAT
>JAEEHY010000274.1 GCA_016281085.1 Lachnospiraceae bacterium | reverse complement strand
GGATTTATTGCAGCCCTGTCCGCACAGGCGTCTGATATGAGCGGATGGCTTCTGATGGGACTGCCCGGTTCCATATACATGATGGGAACAGGTCAGGCGTGGATAGGTATAGGACTGTTTATCGGAACAACCATCAACTGGTTGTTTATATCGGGAAGGCTCAGACAATATACGATACATGCGAACAATTCGCTTACTCTTCCCGAGTTTTTCCAGAACCGCTACAGGGATGACAAACAGGCTCTTCTCGGAGCATCATCGATCGTTATTGTTATATTTTTCCTTGTATATACGGCGTCTGCACTTGCATCCGGCGGTAAGTTGTTTAACTCCATATTCGGAGTTGATTATCATACGGCACTTATAATAGGAGCACTGGTTATCCTTGTATACACCTTTATGGGAGGCTTCCTTGCCGTATGTACGACTGACTTTATCCAGGGAACACTGATGCTTATTGCATTGCTTGCCATACCTATCCTGGCTTATTTCGTGATCGGTGGAGACCTGAGCGGGGTACTGGGAAACACAGGTGTAGATCCTGTATCCTTT
Organism: Lachnospiraceae bacterium; assembly: GCA_016281085.1. Taxonomy (GTDB): domain Bacteria; phylum Bacillota; class Clostridia; order Lachnospirales; family Lachnospiraceae; genus UBA2868. Next base: position 8,757 of record JAEEHY010000274.1, on the reverse strand, counting down.
ATGAACCTGTTCCAGGAGAACGGACAGCCGATAAAGGCGGTATCGATAATCTCTTCACTTGCCTGGGGACTCGGATACTTCGGAATGCCCCATATCCTAGTACGTTTCATGGCTGTCAAGGATGAGAAGGAGCTTACAAAATCAAAGGTAGTTGCCATAACATGGGTATTTCTGTCACTGCTGTTTGCCTGCATAATCGGTGTTGTGGGAAGGGCATATCTGGCACCCGTTATCCTCGGAAGCGAAGGACAGCCTTCGAGTGAGAGCGTATTTATTGAAATGATCAAGAAGATGTTTATCTCGGATTTCCATTTTCCGTTTGTTGCCGGAATATTCCTGTGCGCAATACTTGCGGCAATAATGTCAACTGCCGATTCGCAGCTGCTTGTTACTTCTTCTGCCGTAGCAGAGGATCTGTATAAGGGAATATTTAAGAAGGATGCGGATGAACTCAGCGTACTTAAGCTGTCAAGGGTCACGGTTGTGATCGTTGCACTGCTCGCAATAGCTATCGCGTGGAATCCCGAAAGCTCGATAATGGCACTTGTTTCTGATGCATGGGCAGGCTTCGGTTCTGCTTTCGGACCGCTGGTTCTTATGTCGCTTTTCTGGAAACGTACCAATCTTCAGGGCGCTCTTGCGGGAATCATTTCCGGCGCGGCAGTGGTTATACTGTGGGATTATATTCCTATAGTGGCAGGTGCCAAGCTCAGTGAAGTTACAGGACTGTATTCTCTGGTACCCGGTTTCATAATAAGCCTTATTCTTATTATAGTTGTAAGTCTGAAAACACCCGAGCCTTCAGCTGAAATAGTTGAGGAATTCGAGGATGTAGTACGTAGTAAAAGAAAGTAAAAGAAAGAATTGATCAAAATGTTGCCTGACCCATAGTCTGTATGTTATATTTAATTTGTAACGTATTGTTTTGATTGTGATAATTGTGACTATGGATAATTTTCTTTTACTTGTTTCTGTAATATTTACATTGATAGTGGTCATTGGATATTTTAATGAAAAAATGATCCACCTCACATATGAGATAGCTCTTCTCATTTTTTCTATCCTTGCAGGAAGCGCGATAACTGCTGTTTATGCCGGAATAAACAGTATTACCGTGCGCGATCTTCTGGATCGTATACAGGTCTTCAACCTTGAAAGATTTCTGGTTGAAGGAGTTCTTTGTTTTATGCTTTTCGCGGGATCGAAGAATCTGAAGATAAAAGCTTTTAAGGAAAATGCCCGGAAGATCACTGTTTTGGCCTTTGTATGCACGTTGCTCAGCGCGTTGCTTTACGGAGGCCTTTTTTATCTTATATTCCGGCTTCTTAGTATCCCGTTTACCCTGCCGATGTGTTTTATGTTTGGGAGCATCATTGCACCGACAGATCCGATAGCGGCGACGAGCATCCTTAAGAAATTTGGCCTTCCTAAGGAGGTTGGTTTTCTTATGGAAGCGGAATCTTTGTTAAATGACGGAGTAGGAGTGGCACTGTTTGTATGCTTTTCCGGTATGGTTGCGGGAAATTCGGAATCGGGCTTTTTGACGATCATGTTTAGGGAGATAATCGGAGCGGTCATCATCGGGACTGTTGTATGCAGGATATGTTTTGAAGTGTTTGTCAGAACATCAGATGAGCACAGAAAGATTTTTGCATCACTTCTGATGGTTTCATTATCCTATCTGCTGTGTGAGAAGCTGGGATGCTCCGGAGCTATATCGTGTGTCGTGTGCGGGGTTGCCTTTTCGGCCTTTCGTGATAAAGCCGAAGAAAAAGGAAGGCTTCAGGGGACCGGTGATTTCGATTCGTTCTGGGAGACAACGGACATACTGCTCAATTCAGTCCTGTATGTTATTCTCGGACTTACATTCGTACGTATACTTCAGATGCCCAGAGTGATAATCCTGTCACTTGTGGCGATAGTGCTTAATCTGGTATGCCGCTATAGCAGTGTATTTACGGGATCATTTCTGCTAGGACCTCTGCCGGATGGCTATGATAAAAAGAAGTTTTCAACTTTGTTTACCTGGGGAGGTTTAAGAGGCGGACTGTCCATTGCGCTTGCAATGAGTACCGCATCTTTCTTACCGGCCGATCTGTATCACATACTGATCGGATGCGCATATGCAGTAGTTTTCTTTACAACCGTAGTACAGGGTTTGACAATGAAGAAGGTATATCAACATTTGTAATTGTGTAAAGGAGGATCGGAATTTATGAAAATGTCAGTAAAACTGATCGCGTTGACAACATGTGCGGCTATCATGCTTACAGGAGGTAAGGTAGCGGAAAAACCCGTAACAAAGGATGCAGACAGCGGATCCGCGAAACTGGATCTTGAGCTTAATACGGATACCAAAGAGGCAACCAAGTATACGATCGATGCAAACGATCAGGTGTACGCCCTTCTTGATTTTGAAGATGAAGAGGAACTTGAAAATGCACAGAGAGGCCTGATCGCGGCTCCGGACAAACTGGAGATCAAAACGGATACCGGCAAGGTGGCCTGGAGCCAGTCTGCTTATGCATTTCTTGAAAAGGATGCTCCTTCAACTGCCAATCCAAGCCTGTGGAGAAATGCGCAGCTCAACCATATATACGGTCTGTTTGAGGTTGTTGACGGCATCTATCAGGTCAGAGGCTATGATATGTCGAACATCACGTTTATCAAGGGTGATACGGGCTGGATCGTATATGATCCTCTTATGACAGTTGAGTGTGCACAGGCAGCCTTTGAACTTGTGAAGGAAAATCTTGGTGATTATCCTGTTAAAGCCGTTATGTATTCGCATTCGCATGTGGACCATTACGGTGGCGTCGCCGGTATAGTATCCGAGGAACAGGTAAAAGACGAGGAGATCCTGATAATAGCGCCCGAGGGATTTGAAGAGCACGCCGTGAGCGAGAATGTATATGCCGGAAATGCCATGGCAAGAAGAGCGTCCTATCAGTATGGAACACTGCTTGAGGCAAATGAGACGGGTTCATTGTGCATAGGTATCGGAATGGGTCAGTCCAAGGGTAATACATCCTATATCTCCCCCAACAGAACTATCTCAAGGACCGGACAGAAACTTACGGTTGACGGCGTTGTTATGGAGTTTCAGCTTACTCCCGGAACGGAGGCTCCTGCTGAGATGAATACATGGTTCCCTCAGAAGAAGGCTCTCTGGATGGCAGAAAACTGTACGGGAACACTTCACAATCTGTATACATTAAGAGGTGCACAGGTACGTGACGGACAGGCATGGGCCGAGTATCTCATGGAAACGTTAAAGCTTTACGGTGATGATGTTGAGGTCGTGTTCCAGGCACATAACTGGCCTCATTGGGATAACGAGAATATCATACATTATATAGCAAATACCGCTGCAGTATATAAATTCATAAATGACCAGACACTGTATTATCTCAATCAGGGTTATACGAGCACAGAGATCGCGAATATGATCAAGCTGCCGGATGAGCTTGAAAAGGTTTGGTACACCAGACAGTATTACGGAACCGTTGCTCATGATTCCAAAGCGGTATATCAGAAGTATATGGGATGGTATGATGCCAATCCGGTACATCTTGGACAGCTTCCGCCATCGGAAAGCGCCAAAAAGTTTGTGGAATACCTTGGTGACACTGATGAAGTTCTCAAAAAAGCCAAGGAGGATTATGACAAGGGAGAATATCAGTGGGTAGCTGAGATCACAAATGTACTCGTATATGCGGATCCGGACAATACCAATGCAAGGCTTCTTTGTGCGGATGCACTGGAGCAGCTTGGATACCGGGCAGAGAGCGGAACATGGAGAAATGCCTATTTGTGCGCGGCACAGGAACTCAGATTCGGAACCAACACCGATGATGCAACAAGAGCTGCGGCAAGCGGCGGACTGGCTACACATATGACTCCGCTTATGATCCTCCAGTATCTGGGAATAGTTACGGATACGATGAAGATCCAGGATCTGACATTCACAGCCAATATCATCCTTCCCGATGCATCATACGTTCTGCTTGTAAAGGACGGTGTGCTGCTGTATGAGAAAGGAGCATTGCTTGATGATCCCGATACGACATGGACAACAAATAAAGCAGGACTGTTTGCCATAGCAAGTAAAGATGAAGAAGCTGTTGAAAAGTTAGTGAAGCAGTCCGGCGACACTACTCTTCTTCCTAAGCTGCTTGAGGGTGTAACGGGATTTGGTGATTATAAATTCTTTAATATCGTTGAGCCTTAAGTATTAAATAAATTCAGGAAAGAATATATGATGAAGGTAAAATTACCATTATTCTGTGCCGTTATCGGTGCATTGGCTTCCATTGTGTTCTGGCTGTTTCTGTATGTGATAAGCTTTGGTACAAAGCTTGTGTGGGAGGTCATACCGGGGAACTTTTCCGGCAGTAGCGTATATCCTCTCATTGCATGTACGGCAGGTGGACTGATCATAGGGATTTTCCGCAGGCTTTTCGGAGATTATCCCGAAGACATGATGACGGTATTTCGAAAACTTAAAAAAGATAAGACTTATCCGTATCATAAATTGCCTGTACTTCTGATCGCTGCAATCCTGCCTCTCATATTCGGAAGCAGTGTGGGACCCGAGGCCGGTATGGTAGGTGTGATAGTTGCACTCTGTTGCTGGGCCGGTGATAACATGAAATTGGCAAAAGACCGCTCAGAGTATTATTCCAGAATGGGAGCGCAGGTCACACTTTCCGTTCTTTTCAGATCACCTCTGTTCGGTCTGCTTGATGTGGAGGAAGATCCGGTAAAAAAGGGCATGGCAGACGATAAGGAAAGTCCTGATGCCACAACACGGATCATAATGTACAGTGTGGCAACAGGAGCGGGCTTCGGAGTATTCTGGCTGATGAATACTCTGTTTGGAAAGGTGTCGGAGGGTTTTCCTTCATTTGAGCAGGTGCCCGCACAGAAGGCGGATTATATTCTGTTTGTCGTGTATATGATATGCGGCATCATCCTCGGACTGTTTTTTGAACGAACGGAATTATTATTTGAAAAAGCCGGAAACAGGCTTCCGCCTGTGGTAAGAGAAACATTGGCAGGTCTGATACTCGGCGGTGTTGTCTGCCTGCTTCCGGTAATCCGTTTTTCCGGTGAGGAACAGATGGGAATACTTATCAGGGATTATGCGAAATATGCGCCCGTTGCCATGATAGGGATTGCTTTTCTTAAGATCATAATGACTAATATGTGTATAAACCTCGGACTAAAAGGCGGACATTTCTTTCCGTTGATATTTGCGGCAGTGTGTCTTGGCTTCGGACTGTCACTTATGATCTTTCCTCAGGATATATCACATGCAACATATGCATCGGCGATCGTTGCAGCCGGAACACTGGGAGTGTCCATGAAGAAGCCGCTTGCGGTTTCCGTGCTGCTGCTTCTTTGCTTTCCTGCCGGATATCTTTTATGGATCGTACCTTCTGCAGCTATTTCCGCCTGGAGCGGCAGACTGTTCACAAAAGATGAGGAATAGTTTTTGGGATGGAAAAAACAGAGAATTTATTCAAACTGCACAGTGAGTACCGGCCGACGGGCGATCAGCCGAAGGCTATAAAGGAACTTGTTGACGGGTTCCGTGAAGGCAACCAGTTCCAACTTTGTGTCCTACTATAACTTCGCTTGATATCTGGTTTTACTGAGTCCGTGGAATGCCCATTTTATCCGCGTTTCACGGACTCTTTATTTTTGTGAGGACTAAAAAACACTGCTTGGACATATAGTATTTGTGACCTTGAGTGGTATTCTGGTGGATCGTGCGAAGATATTGACTTTGTATATATTTAAGTATATACTAAATACAAGGAGGATTCAAAATGGAAACAGCGAAGATTTTTACAAATGGAGGAAGCCAGGCAGTCAGGTTACCTAAAAATTGCAGGTTTGAAACATCAGAAGTTCTTGTAAATCATATAGGTGGGGTTGTTATGCTTATTCCAAAGGACAATCGTTGGCAGAGCATGCTATTAAGCCTTGATATGTTTACGGATGATTTTCTTTCGAACGGCGTGGAATCACTATCGCTTGAAGAAAGAGAGGATATAGAATGATCAAGTATATGCTGGATACAAATATGATCGCTTATGCCAAGAACAGAAGACCTGAGGTTGTTCTTGAACACCTCATGCAGCATGATCCGTCACAGATATGTATTTCGTCGATAACTATGGCTGAACTGGAATATGGTGTTCATAACAGTTCCAAGCCGGAACAGAATAGGACAGCGTTGATGATGTTTCTGTCGGAGATAACTATACTCCCATTTGACTCAGATGCTTCTTTTGAGTATGGGAAGATCCGGTATGATCTTAAATCAAAAGGGATACTGATAGGTGGAAACGATCTTCTTATTGCTGCACATGCCAAGTCATTGGGGCTTACTCTTGTTACGCATAATACCCGTGAATTTTCAAGAGTAGAAGGTTTATCAATAGAGGATTGGTGCATATAAAATACCACAATAGTATGCGATTTAAGCTCTTTGCATAATTAGATCATCTATCCTGCGTACAACACTATTGGTATATGCATCAAAATACTTAAGTCAAAATCCGCTTCCTGACGGATTGATACTTTCAAAATCCACGCCAAGTCTGGTATATCCTTCTGTTTTCAAGGCATTTATAACAAAATTCAACAAGTTCTGGTATACGCCCCTTCCCCTGTGTTCCGGTAAACAATATGCCCCCGTGTATGATGATAAAGATTTCCGGATGAAACGAAGGTTTCACCCTCATCTGACACTTCCATATAAGCGCATAATTTACCACCTATCTTCGCCGCGAAGTAACGTACCTTTTCCGCCAAGGGCAATTTTCACTGCTTCCTCTGTATGTTTCGGTTCAAAGTCTCGAATTATCATTTTTCCTCCACAAACTCTCAATTTAAATCTTGCTTATCAGCTTATGAATATCCAGCCTTTTTTGATTCTTCCACGGCATAAGTTAACATCATGGATGTAATACCGTTATTCCTGAAACTACCTTCCCAACTTTATGCGTCTGTTGTAATAAAAGATTATTGTGCTATAATATATGTAAGAAAATCTTACAAAGGAGGCACACCATGGAAGTTCCATTAATTGACTATACAACCGTATCAACAAAAGGTCAGGTCGTACTGCCGAAACAGATAAGGGAAGTGCTTTCTCTCACTCCGGGATCTCAGCTTGTGGTAATGAGTGATGGGGATAATATTCTGATGAAGCCGGTGAAGCAACCGTCGCTATCAGAGTTTTCGGCTCTGATGGATGCTGCAAAGGATTGGGCTGCCGGGGTTGGTATGAAAGAATCAGATATTAATGATGCGATCAAGGAAGTTAGAAACAGAAAGAAGGTCTCAGATTGAAGATCGTTATAGATACTAATGTAGTCGACTGTCGAGGAATACGAGGACATCAGAAAAATGACAGTGACAGAATTTCTTGATTTATAACAAAGATGATGGAACTATTATGCTTGAGTTTAAGAAATTCACGGATTTCCCGAGAGGGACAATGTATGACATATTGCAGGATGCCTATTCATATGATGCAAGGAATAAGGAAATCTGGGAGAATAACTGGAAAGAGTCAGATAATTTCTTTTATGATAATCCGGAAATTGCTGATAAATTTGGGCTGGTCACCTGCATAAACGCAGACCCCATAGGATTTGTCACCTGGGATCCGCGAAACGGGCCGGAGTATGTCGAGATTGGGCATAACGGGATCAGGGAAAAGTATAAGAGACAGGGATATGGACGGGGGCAGCTGGAAGAAGCTATTCGCAGGATTAAAGAGTATGATGGATTAAAAAGGATCATTGTATGCACGAATAGCAATCTTGTTGCACCTAAGAATTATGAATCAGTCGGTTTTACCCTGTATGACAGAAAGCCGAACGAAACGGAAAGTGCCTATACGGGCGATTACCTGTACTATGAGATATTGCTTTGATCGAGATAGGTAACGAGAGAAGAAGGATTTCATCCAAACAATTCTTCAATGAGAGTAAAACAGTATATAAATAATCCTAATGCCTGCATCTACTTCTATCATAAGGGCTTGATAAAGTATGTGGGTGTTATGCTGAAGGGCAGAATGCAAGTGCTGACCGATCAGGAGACAAAGGACATGATCTGGCGTAAAGGTGACACCATGTTCTATAAGGGAGGTGTTACTGATCCAGATTATTGTGTACTTAAGTTTACTGCTGACAGTGGAAGATACTTTTGTGATCTGAAAACCGAAAGCTTTATGATTAAGTAGGGCGGGGAGTCTTGAGCTGATATGGGTTTGGAATTATTACCGGCATCCACATCCGATGCCATAACAATAACAGGGATCTCGAGACGGTCCTTTCATAGTGACGCTGAAGCTGGTTCCAAGGAAAAAACGGGACCACCGGGATATATGTCAGTTCCGTTTTATACGAAGATGGCCAGATCAAATCATCTGTACAAACTGGTGGATGACGGCCTGATCATCGGTGGAGCGGTACTCTATTCGGATAATGAAAAACTAAATATCAGCAGAATCTTTATCAGTCCGGAGAATCATCGAAGAGGCTATGGAGTTTTCATGATGCAGGAAATAGAAGCTTTATATCCGTCGGTAAAGGAATTTATACTTGATACACCAAGCTGGAACATCAGAACCAACTCGTTTTATAAGAAACTGGGATATACGGAAGTAAAACGTGATAATGATTTCGTGTATTTCTCCAAACAACGATGAGATAATATGATCATAAAGGATTT
>JAEEHY010000273.1 GCA_016281085.1 Lachnospiraceae bacterium | reverse complement strand
GCAGCCGTATCTGCAAAGCCTTCGCTCAAAGACGTATATCCCGGAGTTACTATATCAAGCGCCAGTCCCAGTTCATGCTCACTTGTGCCGGGAATGATAACGGAATACGAACCTATCCTGAATGCATCAAGATACGACATGCCCTGTCTTGTATAGTTCCTGATCTTTGCGTCAAACAGTTCCTGCTGATGTTCATGACTCCTGTAGGCAGAGCAGACAGTCAGCCTGACCCCGTCCGCAGCAGCCGCATCAAACATCTGTGCAAGAGGAACTGCCGCCTCACGCCGTATCTGTGCGCTTCCGTTTATGTTTACAAGCTGTGCATCATAGTCGTCAGGTATCGGATTTTGCTTGTTGACAAGCAATATCTTCCATTCTTCGCCCTTTGGCGGAACATAGTATTTGGGTTTTGTCTGTTCCGAAAGCTCTTCATCCTTTACTTCTTCCGTTTCTTCTTCCGGCGCCTCTTCCTCGGGTACTTCATTGATCGAAAGCTCCATGAACTGTTTCCACAGCATTTCCGATCTTTCCTTATCGCTGTCAAAGCCTTCCCCGAATTCTCCCGCAGGTCCATTATTGTTTACCATATTGTTTTCATCAAGGAACTTACGCAATTCCTCCGAGGTAAATGCTTCACTGTCATCTACAGTGTATTCGTTCACCGGCTGTATCTTTCCGGTTACTTTTATCCTTGCCGCTGCCTCAGCAGGCATTGCCGTGACAAGGATCCCGATCGATACAGCCGTCCCCAGCAGGGGTGTTCCTATCCTCTTTAAATATCCCGTTATCTTCATATCAAACCCGTACTGCCTTATTTTTTCTTTCTGCGTTACGGACGTTTCCTCCGCACACAGCACAAATATAATATCATAGAATGTCTTTTTTTAAAACAATTATTAAAAGTGTTGAATTTGGAGTTGTACTATTCTATTATAAAACGTAACCATTCAGAACATACGGGTAACCGGCTCAAACAGGGGGATAATATGGCAGGTTCAACATTCGGAAACAATTTCAGGCTGACAACATGGGGGGAATCACACGGTGCCGCCCTCGGCGTTGTCATAGACGGCTGTCCTGCGGGACTCAAGCTTGACGAGAGCGATATCCAGGAGCATCTCAACAGGCGAAGGCCGGGACAATCCAAATACACCACTGCCAGATCCGAGAGCGACAGGGTCCATATCCTGTCCGGAACATTTAACGGACTGACAACGGGAACTCCTGTTTCCATGGTTGTATATAATGAAGACCATCACTCTTCGGATTACTCCGAAATAGCATCCTATTACAGACCCGGACATGCCGACTATACCTTTGATATGAAATACGGCTTCAGGGATTTTCGCGGAGGCGGACGTTCATCCGGACGCGAAACGATCGGAAGGGTGGCAGCAGGCGCCGTTGCTCTTGCAATCCTGCGTGAACTCGGTATCACACTCCTTTGCTATACATATTCCGTCGGCGAAATACAGATAGATCCCGGATGTTTTGACGCAGAGGAAATATTTTCAAATCCCCTGTTCATGCCCGACAGAAATGCTGCCAAAAGAGCTTCCGATTATCTTGACGGTCTGAGGGCAAAGGGTGATTCCGCCGGCGGCGTAGCCGAGCTTAAGATATTCGGCATGCCGGCAGGTATAGGTGAACCCGTATTTGACAAGCTGGATGCCGAGCTGTCGAAAGCAATTATGAGCATAGGTGCGGTTAAGGCTGTTGAAATAGGCGACGGTGTTCTTGCCTCCTCCAATGTCGGAAGCGTAAACAATGACCCGTTTAGTTGTGATGAACACGGAAACATTAAGAAAACCACCAATCATTCGGGCGGAATACTCGGTGGCATATCGGATGGTGATGTGATAACTCTGAGGGCTCATTTCAAGCCCACTCCGTCCATAAGTATGTCTCAGAATACGGTGAAGCGAAACGGTGAAAACATCTCCGTCAATATAAAAGGCCGCCATGATCCGATCATAGTACCGCGTGCGGTAGTTGTCGTCGAATCAATGGCAGCCGTTACTGTAGTCGATCTGCTCATGAGCAATATGAGTTCAAGGATGGACAGCCTCAAGGCCTTCTACACCCCTACTCCGTAACCTTCATTATGACTATGCCGTTCCCCCTGGCAACCTTAAGTTCCGGGCCGTTCATAATCAGTGTATTGTTCTCAAGGTCTACATTGAAAAAAGTCATCGTGCCCGTCTCATGATTGAGCGATACAAGATGCTTCGAATCCGGGAATATGGCAATATCCTTCGGATAATCACCGCTTATGGGAAGAACGAATTTCTTTTCAAGGAGTCCCGTTTCCTTATCGATAGCGAAAGCACCCACACTGTTATCACCTGCATTGGAACAGAACAGATACTTATTGTCAACCGAGAATTTCATTGCACAGGCAGCGCTGTCCCCGGCGTGATAACTGTTTACGGTTTCAATCTTCTGAAGCTTGTTAAATACGGGATTGTCATTCTTCTCCTCATAGGAGTATACCTCTATGGTATTACTCAGTTCATGAATGATATAGCAGAACTTCCCGTCCTTTCTGAACTTGATATATCTCGGTGCCGACTCCTGTTCACACCTTACGATATCAGCCAGCTTTATCTTACCTGTAGCGGTATCAAATCTGTATATCTTCACATGATCGAGTCCGAGATCACATGCACACAGATAATGATTGTCCCTTGTCATCTTCACACAGCTGACATGAGGCCTGAAATTGCGCTCCGCTATGCTTCCCAATCCCTTATGGAACACCTCATCCGTTATCTGTCCGACAGAACCGTCATCATTTAACTTAAGTACGGTTATCTTGCCGTCATGATAACCTGCGACAAAAAGATAACTGTCAGTGTAATCAGTTGAAATATAACAGCCTCTCATACCGTTTATGGAAGCCTTGTTTAAAGGTTCAAGTCCGCCGCCCTTAAGGACTTTGAACGACTCAACTCCCATATCTGTTATCGAATATATGAACTTCCCGTTGTGTGCGATCGTCAGATAGGATGAATTGGTTATTGATATATGATCTCTTTCCGTAAGCCTTCCTTCCTTAAGATCGGCGTCATATATCCTTATTCCCCAGTCATTGTCAACGGTATAGGTTGAAACATATGCCACATATTTATCCATTTACCTTAATTCTCCCATTTCCATAGCCAGATCTTTGGTGAACTCGTCATCCTCTTCCTTCTTTTTGCTGTTATTTCCGTTATAGCTTCCAATAGTCACGCCGTTTTTAACCGGAGCAAGAAAAATACCTACAATGATCCCGAAAAAAAGACCTACGAGCAATATCAGTATCTTCTCTTTCCTTCTGTACAAAATGTATATGAGCCTTTTCAAATCCATATCCTTCCCTTTCTAGAATTTATTATTTCTTCGTTTCTTTGACCTGCCGGTTTTGATCTCCCTTTTTCCTTTAAGAACAAGGATCGTTCTTGCCGGCACCCTTACATTCTTATTTCCGTTTTCGTCGAGCTGTATCGGATAACCTTCCGGATCGGAAATGTCGGTATCCATACAGTAACTCCATGTCATGTTTGACGGAAGCTTGGGCAGCGCGAACGAATGCTCCTCCCAATGCATATTTGTTGCTATATAGAAATAGTCATCCGGATTATCCGAGTCCACATAATCTCCGCACAGCATTGTTCCCACATGTCTGATATGCGGCTCCATCTGCGGATACCAGGCCATCTCGGCATGATACGAAATGTCAGGAAAGCCGCATGACCGGCTGTCAAGCAGAGTTGCTTCCTTCTCCATCCTCAGTATTCCGTGTGCACGCCTTAATGCTATCAGCTCCCTGACAAAGTCATGAAGCTCCCTGCATCTTTGGTTCATGTTCCAGTTAAGCCATGTAGTCTCGTTGTCCTGACAATACGGATTGTTATTTCCGTTCTGTGAATTCATGAACTCGTCACCGGCCATTATCATCGGCATTCCCTGCGAAAACATCAGCAGGCAGAATGCATTCTTAAGCTGTTTCATGCGAAGCTTAAGGATAGCGCTCTTTCTTGTCCTGCCTTCGCAGCCGCAGTTCCAGCTGTAATTGTATCCGGTACCGTCCTTATTGTCCTCACCGTTGTCTTCGTTGTGTTTATAGTCATACGAAACAAGATCGTTCAGTGTAAAGCCGTCAAATGAAGTAATATGATTTATAGTCTTTATTCTTGGCGGATTACGCCTCTGCCGGTACAGGAAACTGTTCAGCATGTCCTCATCGCTCTTGAGGAAACGCCTCATATCTATCATATAATCCTGGTTGTATTCGGCAAGAAATCTGTTAATACAATACTGATCCGATGCAAATATCCTTTCCGCATCATATCTTTCATAATACATCTTGGTATCGGTAAGCAGCGGATCCGTTGCTATTATATCCATGGGAAGATTGCTTCCGAATATATGAAAACCGTCTATATGATATTCCCTGACCCAGAACCTGAGACAGTCTGTAACAAGATTTCTGTTTATCTCGGCGGGAAAATAAAGCTGCATCACAAGCTCTATTCCGGCAGCATGAAGAGCCTTTACCATTTCCTTGAATTCCGTAACACTGTCATCGGAATACGAATACTGCGGCTTGGGAACGAAGTAAGAACCGGCTTTAAATCCCCAGTAGTTGATCCTGTTCTCGCTGCCTGTTGCCTTACCGTTTTCATCAAGGCCTTCAGCCCTGTAGCTCTTAATGCTCTCACACTCTTCAAAATCATAAGCCGGCATAAGTTCAACCTGGGTTATGCCAAGTTCCGTAAGATAAGGTATCTTTTCGATGATCCCCCTGAAGGTTCCCCTTCCCTTTACTCCGGACGAAATATGCTTCGTAAATCCTCTTACGTGCATCATATACCCTATGACATGGTTGAACGGAAGCCTTAGAGGCCTGTCGCCCTCCCAGTCAAAGGAGGCATCATATACACGACAGTATTCGGTCTTGTTGCGGCGCTCCCCCCATTTTCGCTTACCCCTGATACTCATGGCATAAGCATCTCTGACCGTCTGGCCGTCAATTATATAATTGTAGCATACAGACTGAGCTTCGAGATTGTCAATAAAGACCGAACAGACATTACCGCATATCCTGTAGTCGTTCATATTCACGCTGTACAGCGTCTTACCGGACATGTCACAGACCTTGAGCGTTATCCTGCTGTCTTCCCTGTATGTAATACAGAACTGAACTCCGCTGCCTTTGCGTTTTGCGCCGATCGGATATGAACTGCCATGTGAAATGTTTGTATTATCCATAAATAGTGTATTGTCCTTTTAGTCAAGTGTTCCGGAGCAAAAGCAGCTCAATTGTATATGCTGTTCTCCGTCCTGAATATGAACATTATACCACAGTTAAATTATACTTCCAACCGTTTCGGTATCAAAACCCGCCTCTGAAATAAACCTTGAAGCACGCTTTCCGTATCCGTCTCGTCTTATTCCAAGTAACCACAGCCGTTCCCGGCATCTCGTCATTGCAACATAAAACAGCCGTCTTTCCTCGTCCATCTGTCTTGCCGTAGTACATCTTTTCCCCGGGAAAACACCTTCCTGCAAGCCTATCATGATCACATTATCAAATTCCAGTCCTTTTGAACCGTGGATCGTCATAAGCGAAACATCTGCCGGAACGGCAGGCTCTTCCCGATCGTTTTCTTCATCCTTTTCAATATCTTCAAGCCATTCTCCGACGGATTTATACATACGTGCCCTGTCCGCAAGCTCCAGAAAGGCATGATCCGCATCCTCGTTTTTACAGGATACGAAATAACTCTCCCTTATATATTTCTCCAGTCCTATACCCTTCAGTATATAATTAAAGGCACCGTAACCGTCAAGCTCCCTTATAAAATCAATATCGTCAAACATTTTCCGGCAGGAAGAAGACAGTTCATCCATTCCGGCATAGTATCCAAGCATTGAACCGCGGTCAAAACCCGTTCCGGGAACACTCTCCCTCGTAAGTCCCCTGTATGGTCTGTTAAGGACTCTGAACAGATCACCGGTCCGGAAGGAAACATCCTGCGAAAGCCTTAAGTAAGCAATGATATCCTTCACCCACTCCTTAGCATAAAAGCCGTCGTTTCTGTCCTTTCTTGCATACGCTATCCCTTTCCTGCGAAGCAAAGCCTCGATCTGATGGGCACTTCTTGAGGAACGGTACAATACTCCTATAGAAGCAGCTCTCCCCGTTGAAGCATTTCCGAGTATCCTCTCTATAAGCTCCACACAGTACACCGCCTCCTCCTGCGGATTGCCGAAACATTTGTATTCCGGTGATTTCCCGCAGATTTCCTTTTTTATGCAGTGCTGATCCTTTTCAAATCTGTCCGAGTTATAACGGATCAGTCTTTTTGCGTGCAGGATCACCTCGGGCGGGCATCTGTAATTTGTTTTCAGATTAACGATATCAAGCCCCGGATAATCAGTCTTAAGCTTCATCATCACAGACGGATCTGCTCCTCTGAATGAATATATTGACTGGTCATCATCTCCGACACAGAAAATATTCCCTTCCCTGCCGGCCAGTAACCTCATTGCCTCGTACTGCCTGCCGTCTATATCCTGAAATTCATCCACAAGTATGTATCTGAAGCGTTTCCGCCATTTGGCCAGTATCTTTTCATTACCCTTAAGTGCCTTCAGGCACTCATTGATCATATCATCAAAGTCGATACAGTTCTCGTTTCTGCACAGTCTCACATACGGTTCATAAACCCGTTCAAGATCGTTCTTTTCATCATCGGACAGATCTTCAAGAAGCTCATAACAGCCCATCTTTCTTATGCTTATCAGTTCAAGCAGCCTTGAAAGTCTCTCCGCATCATCATGGTGATCAAGTCCTGCCTTCTTAACCGCAACGGCAAGTAATCCAAGCTTTCTCTTTCCGGTAAGGATTTCTCCCGTCCCGTACATCCCCTGACTTTTTAAAATATGGTAAAAAACAGCATGAAATGTTCCGAATGTTACCGGATATGATATATCAGTTTCCGATATGAATCTGTCCTGCATCTGAAGTGCCGCATATTTTGAAAATGTTAATACCAGTATATTGTGTGGATCGATGTGTTCATCTTTTATAAGGTAAAGCACCCTGTTTACAATTACCGACGTTTTCCCCGAACCGGGTCCCGCCAGTACAAGCATCGGGCCGTCCCTGTGCCTGACGGCCCGCCTCTGTTCTTCATTTAATTCGATCATTCCTATAACAGTTAATCCTCCTCGAGCATAAACTCTTCCTCATCGAGGAATTCATCAAATGCATCCGCAACAGCCTCATACTCATCATCTTCTTCAATATAGGTCAGTACGGGTTCTTTATTCGGATCGCTCTCGTCTTCTTCGTAGCGGTAAAACCATACATTTCCGTCGATACTCTCGCCTTTGTCATTTATCGGAAGCAGTACGATGTAATCCTTGCCGTCTACCTCAAGAATTGTGATCACGGCACAGTTAACCGTTGTTCCGTCTTCAAGTTCGATATCAACCGTCATTTCCTCCTCGGGAGTGTTATCAACGCAGCCGTCATCCAATAATCCTTCCCTGCTCATAAGTCATCCTTTCCAAGAACTGCCAACCATCATAGTTACGTACAACAATCTCCTTAACCTGCGCAGGCCTTAAGCCTTGCGATCCCGTCCTTTATCCTCAGAAGAGACTCTTCCTTCCCCAGGACCTCCATAAGCTCGGTCGCTCCTCCGGGTGTCATCTGCTTACCGGACAAAGCCGTCCTTACCGGCCACATGACATAACCGTTCTTCACACCCTTATCCTCTACATATTTACTCAGCATTGCATAAAGTGCATCGTTGGAAAAATCTTCCTGTGCCTCAATAAGAGGAAGAACGTCCTCCAATACCTCAAGTGAGCTCTCTTCGGTTGTCTTCATTTTCTTATGCACATACATTGAAGTGTCATAATCCGGAAGTTTTTCGAAGAAATCTATATGCTCGTCAATATCCGGAAATATCTCGATCCTTGTCTTCACCATGGCGGCTATCCTTTTAAGATCGATATCCCGGGTTATAACCTTTTTGATATACGGTTCGGCCATTTCAAAGAATCTGTCAAAATCCATGGCCTTAATATATTCGCCGTTCATCCATTTAAGCTTGGTATAATCAAATACGGCAGGACTCTTGCTCATGTGACGATAGTCGAACTTACTTATAAGTTCTTCAAGAGACATTATTTCCTTATTGTCATCCGGGCTCCATCCTAAAAGAGCAACAAAATTAACAACCGCTTCCGTCAGAAATCCCTGCTCGATAAGATCCTCATATGAGGAATGACCGCTCCTTTTACTAAGCTTGGTATGATTCTCATCCGTAATAAGCGGACAGTGAACGTAAACAGGCACTTCCCATCCGAAAGCCTCATAAAGACGGTTGTACTTCGGTGATGATGACAGATATTCGTTTCCCCTCACCACATGTGTTATTCCCATCAGATGATCGTCAATAACATTGGCAAAATTATATGTCGGATATCCGTCTGACTTTATCAGGATCATGTCGTCAAGTTCTGCATTGTCAACTGTTATATCCCCGTATATCTCATCATGAAAGGTGGTTGTCCCTTCATTGGGGTTGTTCTGTCTGATAACATAGGGCTTACCTTCTTTGAGATTCCTCTCTATCTCTTCATCCGACAGCGTAAGACAGTGCTTGTCGTATACCGCGATCTTCTTACCGTCACTGCCTTCTATCTCATGTGTCAGACTCATAAGACGCTCCTTGTCACAGAAGCAGTAATAGGCCTTTTTTTCATCTATCAGCTGTTTGGCATACTTAAGATATATTCCCTCAGCCTGTCTTTCGCTCTGTACATACGGACCCACACCGCCGTCCTTATCCGGACCTTCATCATGGATAAGTCCGGTCTTTTCAAGCGTTCTGTATATTATGTCAACCGCGCCTTCCACGTAACGTTCCTGATCCGTATCCTCTATCCTTAATAAAAAGTCGCCTCCCTCATGCTTTGCTATAAGATACGCATACAGTGCTGTTCTTAAGTTACCGACGTGCATCCTTCCCGTAGGTGACGGAGCAAATCTTGTTCTTATTTTCGTCATACCGGTTCTCACTTTCTTATTATTGCTCTGTTTAGTTTAAAACGAGCCGTCCAATACATCATACGTTTACAGTTCCTGCGTGTCAAGAGCCATTATACGGTACATTTACCTTGACTATCCATATTTTCAATGGTATAAATTTATGTGTCAGAAATACATCGGTCAGGAGAAAAATAATGAGTAACATTGAACATTTGGAAGATGTAATGCAGGTTGCACCGCTCAAGCTGGTCATACATGACAGTATTGCAGATCTCGGGCGCCAGGTAAACGAATACCTCGTCGAATTCCGCAGGCAGGTCAACCAGAAGCACCTTAATTCTCCTGCATTTCAGGGTTACAGTACCGAGGATTTCATTGCAGACTGCGACTGTCCGCGTTTTGGTTCCGGTGAGGGTAAATCCGTTTTCCACGAATCCATCCGTGGCAAGGATCTTTACATACTCGCCGACGTTGTCAATTACAGTCTGACCTATCCTATTAACGGTTTTCTTAATCATATGTCTCCCGATGATATTTATCAGGATGTCAAGCGCATCATCGCGGCGGCTGCCGGTAAAGCCCACAGGCTCACTGTCATAATGCCGTTCCTTTACGAAAGCAGACAGCATAAGCGTTACGGGAGGGAATCTCTTGACTGTGCATATGCGATCGAGGAACTCCACGAAATGGGCGTAACCAATATAGTAACCTTCGACGCACATGATCCCAGGGTACAGAATTCCGCCCCTCTGTGCGGATTTGACAATTTCCAACCGCCTTACCAGTTCATAAGATCCCTTCTTCATTATGAAAAGGATCTTGTGATAGACAAGAACAATCTTGTAGTTATATGCCCGGATGAAGGAGCTCTGCCCAGAGCTGTCTATTTCGCCGGAGTTTTGGGCGTCGATACCGGAATGTTTTACAAGCGGAGGGATTATTCAAGGGTTGTCAACGGAAAGAATCCCATTGTTGCGCATGAATTCCTTGGCGACAACATAGACGGTAAGGATGTAATAGTTATAGATGATATAATCTCTTCCGGCGGAAGCATGCTCGATACGGCACGCAAGCTGAAGGAAATGAATGCCAAGCGTGTATTTATCTGCTGTACCTTCGGACTGTTTACCGACGGTCTTGAAATATTCGATGAAGCCTATGAGAAATGCTATTTTGACAGAATAGTGTGCACCAATCTTAACTATCACACTCCCGAACTGAACAAAAGACCTTATTTCATAGAAGCCAATATGAGTAAATTCCTTGCGTCCATTATCGATTTCATGAACCATGATGTGGCTCTTTCCAATGTCCACACTCCTACCGAAAAGATAAATAAGATCCTCGCAAGATATAACAATCGTGAATTCGAAGAAGAGCCTCTTGGATGAGTAAAGGACCGGCAGCACATTAATGTCTGCCGGTTTTTCTTACTAAGCATCAGCCTGAGGGAACGTAAAAAAAGGCATTTTTATACCATTTCACTTCCCCGCCCAGTATTGATATTACATCAAATCTGACATTATCCGTATCTTTCAGCTTTCTGTATACTCTGAAATAATCCGCAACGCGGGATATTCTGTATTGTTTCCTTGGATTTACGGCT
>JAEEHY010000272.1 GCA_016281085.1 Lachnospiraceae bacterium | reverse complement strand
GATATCGGACCGGCAGTTGAGTTCTTCCTTGTAAACGAGAACCTCAGTGTTATACAGAACAGCTTCCTTTACGGGAATTTTTCAAAGAAACATGACAGAGAGTATCTTAACTACGTTAAGGAACATACTCCGCTTGTAAAAAAGGATCCGAGGGTACCCCGAAGCCTTAAGATAAAAATGGATATGTGTAATATTAGTCCCGCACTCTTTAAATTCGTAACAATGTCAAGAAGAAAGAAATTCCTTGAAGGACACAGGGCATTCAGATCCGGAAATGACTGGAGTGAAACATTTAAGAGTCAGGGAGTGGAATGCTGAGCGGAAATATGAAAACAGATAACATAAATACTATCAAAAATAAAAAGGTGTTGTTTGTATGCCGTGAGACATATTCCCAGCCGCTCTGGTTTATTGCGGAGAGACTGAAGGAGGACAACGAAGTGGCCTGCTTCTTCATAATGTCAACGGAGTGCAGCTACAATAAATGTTATTACAACGTTAATACTTATTACAGGTTCAGGGAGGAACTTCCCGGGATAAAACTGTACGATGTAAGGGACATATGTGAAGAGTATACAAAACGGCTTAATGATGCAGGATACAGAAGGCCGGGTCAGGTTCAGTTAAGGAATAAGATATACCAGCCGGATAAAAAGGTTAAGTCAAGGCGGGGTGAACGTGAACCCATAGCCGACATGGAATATCTTGAGAAAATAGAGAAGGAATACACTCATTTCAAGAATCTTAACATGCAGCTTATGTGCTCGCAGGAGAATACGAGACACTATCATTTCAGGTATTACTGGTCAGTGACCAACTATGATGAGAATATGCTGTGGCTTGAACTGAATTACAGGAAGATACTTGGTATCTTTGATGAATTCAGGCCCGATATGATACTTGATTTTGACAATGCAGAGCTTCAGAGAACGATAATAAATGAAGTGGCTTATGCAAAAAATGTTCCGTATATAACAGTCGAGTACTCCAAATTCGGATATTATAAGTATCCGACATTTCAGAATACAATAGGTATTGATGAATATGTCAGGAGGCAGTACAATGATAACCTGAAGCTCACTGAGGAAGAGCTTAAGGATGAATATGATTATATACTTGATTACCGGAACAAACAGACGATAATGAATAAGGAATTTGCCGGTACCGTGACCAGCCAGTATGAGCGGGACAGCATCATCTGGATACTCAGGGTAATGCGGGGTAAGTTCCATTACTTCTTTGACATGGATATCGCAAAGGGTAATCATAAGCTTAAGAAAACAAACAGGGTGCTCTACGCTCCGAGTCTTCCGTACATCAGGCATTACTGGCAGGTGATGACCTTAAGAAGGAAGTTCATGGGAAAGAACAGGCTGTTTGAGGCTCCGCTTGAAGGAGAGGATTATGTATATATGCCTCTTCATCTTATCCCGGAGTCGACGGTCTTTGTGAAGGCTTCTTATTATGTGGATGAGTTAAGTCTTATAGAAGCGGTGTCCAAGTCGCTCCCGGTCGGTTGGTGGCTGTATGTGAAGGAGCATCAGGCGATGCTCGGTGAACGTAGCGTTGAATTTTACAAACGTGTAAGGCAGCTGCATAATGTAAGGCTGGTGCAGGTTAACCACTATCACGATCCCAAGCCCTGGATAATGAATGCAAAGGGTGTTGTGACCATTGTGGGGACCACGGCATATGAAGAGGCGCTTCTGGGAAGGAAGTCGATCATATTCGGAGATGTCCCTTTTGAACTTATTGACGGTATAACCAAGGTGCACAGTTATGAGGAACTGCCGGAACTCATAAAGGATTTCGGTGAGATTGATAATATTCATTCCTGTGCGGCGTACCTTAGGACCATAAAAGATGTAGGCTTTGAGATCGATCTGTTCTATCTGATGGCCAAGGCGGAGAAGATACTCGCGCATGAAGAGGAGCGGGATGAGAAATTCAATGAACAGATAGAACAGCTTATGAAGTTCTATGAAGCCGGATATGCCCGGTGGGTGATGGAACATGGTTGATTTTGATTATTGGCTGCAACCTGAATTGACCTGCCCTATATTTATATTGTGTCCGGATTATAAATTATAAGAAGTATATTTATGAAGAAATTGGACTAAGCAATATCCCGCAGACGACATTTGACGAATTCATCAGGCTTCACTTGGATTTGTCTCAATGATCAGGAACAGTTTGCCCGGAAGGCAAACTGAGGTTTTCTTGAGGCATGGATGCCGAATGAAGACCGGTTCCGTAATCAGTTGCAGAGTAAATGACAAATCTTAGTGAAACGATGAATGAGGAACATGAGTATGGGGATGTTGCTTAGGACAATTTCGTATAAGAAATTTGTCGATATATAAATAATAACGAAACGCACGGAGGAAAACATGGACAGCGACAGTAACAGTGATATTAACAATTCAAACAGTACGATCATGAACAGGCTTGAGGAAGGAAAGTTCGTCCTTATAGCCGAAATAGGCGTGAATTACTACGACATAGCATCAAAGGAAGGCATCACTCCGATGGAAGCGGCGAAGCTCATGATAAAGGAGGCTAAGGAATCAGGGATACATGCGGTGAAGTTCCAGACGTATAAGGCAGGAACATTGGCAGCGAAAGCATCACCCTATTACTGGGACATTACGGAAGAACCTACACAGTCACAGTATGAGCTTTTTAAGAAATTTGACAGTTTCGGATATGAGGAATATAAGGAGCTTAAGGAATACTGTGATGAGACAGGTATAGAATTCCTGTCAACTGCATTTGATTACGAATCTGCTGATTATCTTGATGAGCTGATGAATGTATATAAGATATCCTCATCGGATCTGTCCAATCTGCCGTTCATAGAATATCAGGCGCAGAAGAACAAACCGATGATAATGTCGGTCGGAGCGTCCGATCTAAATGAGATCGAGGCAGCCGTTGATACCGTGAGAAAGGTAAGTGACCAGCCTATTGTACTTATGCATTGTGTTCTTGAATATCCCACACCGCTTAAGGATGCCAATCTTTTGAAGATACAGTCTCTCAAACAGCAGTTCCCGGAGCATTACACAGGGTATTCTGATCATACCAAGCCCACAGATAACTGCGATGTTATAAAGACGGCGTACAATCTTGGAGCACAGTGTGTTGAAAAGCATTTTACGCTTGATAAGACATTGAAGGGGAATGATCATTATCATGCCATGGATCCGGATGATGCAAGACGTATACTGAAGGGTATTGAAGAGCTTGATCTGATACGCGGTAACGATGCACTTAATTGTCTTGAGACGGAGATGGTGGCAAGACAGAATGCCAGAAGATCGATCGTATCGGACGGACTTATCCCGAAGGGAACGGTTATCAGCGATACCATGCTTACATTTAAGAGACCCGGAACGGGAATATCTCCGGATAAGCTTGTTGAAGTTGTGGGCAAGGTTGCTGCCGTTGATATAGAGGATGATACGATCCTTACATATGAGATGCTGGAAGAAAATGAAGAGGGTGATCAGGAAGAAACGATATCCTGATCCATATGACTTTCTGAATGCAAACAAGGAAATGCATTCAGAAAGTCATGTATTTGTAAAAGCCGATCAGCAGGTCTGCACAGGACTTGCTGATTTTTTTATCGCTGTAAAGACAGTCGTGGGTCTGCTCAAGTATATCATTCTCTGATATATTGTTGGAACGCAGATAGTCGGTAATATGCTTTCTCATTGAATCCGTGATCCGTTTAAGGAACATCGTGTATATACCGGATACTACACCCGGTTTTCCTGCGTTATATTCCGGAGCCTGCGACATCATTCTGTCAATAAGACTGAATGTATATTCCACGGTCGCCATGGTGTTGCTGTCATCCCTTCCGTAAATGCGTGAAAGAACAGAAGACGAACGTTTGTAAGCGTGTCTGACCGAACTCAGGTATTCACCGTTCCTGTAGTCTTTGCGGCGTATAAGGAAATCCCTGAATTCCATGAATGCAAATCTGAACAAAGGTATGAGCATAACCAGTATCAGTATCCATGTGAACAGAACAAATACAGGGGTATTCTTAAGATTCAGGAAAGTGCTCAGATCAAAGTCGGGAGTGTTAATGCTGTTGTCATCAGTTTCACCGTTATCTGAAATATCCGTGGGCTGGAGCAGCCGTCCGAGCGCGTTTATGAAATCGCCGTATCCTGTTGTCGAAGAGCCTGTATCTGGAATTGTAAGATCGATGGGAAACCATCCGAAACCGTCAAGATATACCTCTGTCCAGGCATGCGCGTCACCGTCGCTGACCTCGGTGGTGAGCAGTACGCTTTTCCCCAGGGGATTGTTACCGGTGTAGTAATCGGCAGGATCCTCTTCAAGTCCCTGTCCTGTTTCTGATATTCCCGCTGTGGTAACCACATATCCTTCAACATATCTTGCCGGTATACCGTAAGAACGCAGCAGCAGAGTTCCCGCCGAAGCAAAATGAGAACAGTATCCCCG
>JAEEHY010000271.1 GCA_016281085.1 Lachnospiraceae bacterium | reverse complement strand
TGTAACTATTCAGAACAAGCTCAAAATACTTCGTATTTTTCGCTGTTTTGGATTCATCCAATACATAAATTTATAAAATATGCCTCTATCATGCAAGCATGAGAGTCATATTTTAAAATTTATGTGCTGTTCTGAATAGTTGCAAATATTATATCACAAGCATGAGAACATGTGATATAATATTTTTCAAATACTTATGCAACGTTTACCTGTTTATGGTACGTTTTTTTACCGGTATTGTGTAAAGCATAATAATCACATTTAAAGGAGGAGATTTATCATGAAGATCACAGCTTTTAATCCGCTTATCGTCACAAAGGACAGCGCACCCATAGTTAAGCTTTTTGAAGAGTTGGGATTTGAAAGGCGTCATGACTTACAGGCTAACACGGGAGAAAAGGATATTGACAGTATACGTATGAAGGATGCTAACGGTTTCTACGTGGATATTTCGGAAATTGAGGATTTCTCGCTTCCGCAGGATCTAACCCTGATACGTATGAATGTGGATGACTTTGATGAAGCCGCTAAAGAGCTTGAGGCAAAGGGATTTACGAACCCCAAGGGAGATCATACCGTTGATACTAAGACCAACAAATCCGCAATGTTCAGATCGCCTTCGGGATTTGCATTCGATCTGTGCCAGCATATAAAGGAATAGTCGGAAAGAATAGAAGTTGGAGAGTGAGTGTGAGCCGGAATTATCACGGCTCGCACTTTTTTTGAGATTTTTTTCAAAAGACCCCATTTTTGAAAAAAACATATCCGTAATATATATCAGAAGGGTAAAAAGAGCAGAAATGCATACCTTTTCATATGAGCTCATGAAATTAAAGAATTAGGTAACTATTCAGAACAGGCTCAAAATACTTCGTATTTTTCGCTGTTTTGGATTCATCCAATACATAAATTTATAAAATATGCTGTTTACATGCAAGCATGACACACCATATTTTAAAATTTATGTGCTGTTCTGAATAGTTACAAAATAAGGTAATGGAGGAAACGGATATGTTTAATAAGAAAATGGTTAAGAAAAGTACAGCTTTGGCAATTACAGGTGCACTCACGATGGCTATGACGGCAACGACGATGGCAGCTCCCGGTGGATTTGGCAGTTTTAACCAAAATGCAGGACCCGGTGGATTTGGTAGTTTAACCAAAATGCAGGACCCGGTGGAAACGGAGACTTTGGCGGAGCAAATATGCAGATTGGGAGAACTTCTCAGGAGATGCAGGACTTCTTCCCGGGTTCCGATATGAGGCAGGGATCTTTCGGAGAGCAGGATATCGCAGGAGAAAGAAATGAGCGTCCTGACGGAGGGGAAATGATGATGCAGCAGCCCGGATCTTTCGGAGAGCAGGATATCGCAGGAGAAAGAAACGAGCGTCCTGACGGAGGGGAAATGATGATGCAACAGCCCGAAACTGAGGATGGTGATAGTGATCTTCAGGACGATATGATAAACACAGATGCAATGATGAAATCTGATAAACGCGGCATGAACAATGGAGTTAAGGGAGAAAGACCGGCCGGTGAGAGGCCGGAGCAGCCTGTGGGAGAAGAGATGACCGGTGAGCAGCCCGAACTTCCTGAAGGTGAGCAGCGGGGAGAGATGGGGCCAAGAGATGACCGCGGCAGAGGAATGAAGGGTATTGATACAGAGAACATCTCAGCGGCTATTGATGAGCTTGAAGATGGCGATGTTAAGACAAACCTTGAGACATTGCTTGACGATTATGAAGCAGCCAGGTCTGCTCTGGAAACGGCAGTAAGCGATGAGGCAGAGGATATCGATACATACAGGAAGGATGAGATGGAGGCGATGAAGTCTCTCATGGAAGCGCTTGATGATGCGGAAATCGATACACGTCCCGATATGGGAACAGGTGAAGGCGAGGACGTAGAGCGCCCTGAGCCTGCAGAGGGTGAGACTGAAGGAAACATGCCGGGAATTGGCAGTAATATGAACGGAAACAATAACCAACAGACAGCGCATGCTCCTGCAGATCAGGGAAATAAAGGCCGTTTGGCAGATTCCGGTTCTGCAATAAGACCGGGAGACAAATCCCTTGATCAGTTCCTTGAGAGGATCGGAAACTGGTTTAAAGCTCTGTTCTCAAAGTAATCATTAGCGGCTGCCGGATAATTGTGGTATAGTTTATATATATAAAATTCAGGGAAGATATTTATTCATCCGGGAAATATGAACGATTTGGTAAAAGCTGCCGGAAGTGATGAACAGGCAAGAGAAAATTTCATAAGAGACAACGAACAGACCATTCTGAGGATAGCTTCCGGGGTAAGCGGCAGATATATAACGAGAAGTGATGATGAATGGTCTGTTGCTCTGCTCGCATTTAATAAGGCGATCGATACTTACGAAGAAACGAGAGGCAGCTTTCAGGCGTATGCGGGCGTCGTAATAAAGCGTGCACTGACTGACCATTACCGGTCCGAAAAGAAGTATTCGCAGGAGGTGCCGGTAAGCCACGAAATGCTTACGGGTGAAGGTGAGTATGAGGAGAACAGTGAGGTCCTGAGGGCAGTGTCAAGAGACAGCACACAGGAGCAGGAGAGGCTTGAAGAAAGCAGGAGTCTGAAGGATGAGATAATTGAGGTGAATGAGAGGCTTAGGAAGTATGGTTTTTCCTTCAGTGACCTTAAGGACTGTTCTCCCAAAGCCGGAAAAACAAAAAGGGAGTGTGCCAGAGCGATAACATATGTAATTGATAATGAGGAAGCCTTGAAAACTGTCATTATTGATGGAAGAATCCCCATAAAGGAGATTGAAAAGAAGGCAAGGATAAACAAGAAGCTTTTGGACAGATACAGGCGTTATATTATAATGGCGGTTGTGATCCTTAGTGGAGAATATCCGCTGTTGGCAGATTATCTGCAGTATGTAAGAAGGAGGGACCATTATGCGAAGCATAATTAAGGATGGTTCCGACGACTTGCCGCCGACTGTTTTTGAGGGGGCGTTACATATTAAACGAGGAGGGAGCGGGATGATGAAGGCTGTGGTACTTGAGATAACGGGATCCGAAGCAACGGTTATGACTCATGAGGGCGATATCATTGGCATAAGTGATCAGGGCTATGATATCGGTCAGGAAATCACAATAGAAGATAAAGTACGTTCTACGGAAGCTTTCGCGGCTAAGATATACCGTTTCATGCCGGCTATTGCGGCTGCGGCTGCAGCCCTGGTTGTGCTGGGCGGCGGCAGCTATGCCTACTGTAAGCCCTTTGGTACCGTAAGTCTCGATGTAAATCCCTCCATTGAATATACTATAAACAGATTTGACAGGGTGATCGATGTAAACGGAGTGAATGATGACGGTAGTGACATTCTGGCCGGACTCAGTATAAAAAACATCAGGAATAAGGATATAGAGGCTGCCATAGAAGCAACAATTGAGCAGATAGAGGCTGAAGGCTATATGGAAGAAGAGGAGGGAAACTACGTAGTTATCACTGCAAATACCGGTAAGGAGAAACACACTGAAAAGCTGATAGGCAGGCTTGACAGATCGGTTGCGCTTAACAGAGGAGTAAACAGCATTGCTGTAAAGGTGTCGGATGATGAGCTTGATGAAGCTCACAAACAGGGAATATCCGCCGGGAAAAAGATAATGGTGGACAGACTTGAAGAGATATCGGAGGAAGAAATAGACAGAGAGGAATGGGGCAGAAAAAGCGTCAGGGATATCGTAAAGGAGTATGACAGGATCAAGGATGGCAGTGAAATGATGCCAAACGCCGAGGAAATACAGGAAATACAACAGAGTGATCCGGGAATGCAGGATGGAAACAGGACAGATCAGAATCCTGATGTAAGCGGACAACAGGGTAATACGTTAATTCAGGACAAGGATCCGGATGGATCTTCGGATGGACAGAAAACCGGTCAGGATGACCCGAAAACCGGGCAGAGTGGAAGCGGTCAGATGCAGGATGAAGGGAACAGACCACAGAACGGAAACGGTCAGATACAGGATGAAGGGAACAGACCTCAGAGCGGAAGCGGCCGGATGCAGGATGAAGGGAACAGACCACAGAACGGAAACGGTCAGATACAGGATGAAGGGAACAGACCTCAGAGCGGAAGCGGTCAGATACAGGATGAAGGGAACATACCTCAGAGCGGAAGCGGTCAGATACAGGATGAAGGGAACAGACCACAGAACGGAAATGGTCAGATGCATGGAGGTTGGAACAGTCCTCAGAGCGGAGGCGGTCAGATGCAGGATGAAGGGAATATACAACAGGGCGAATACGG
>JAEEHY010000270.1 GCA_016281085.1 Lachnospiraceae bacterium | reverse complement strand
TGTCAACATCAACGTATCCGTACGACACCGCCACCGGACTGTATCTGATATCACTTCCTCTTACATTGAATGTCCACATGATATCGCTAAGATCCGTAAGTAATATAGCATCCATGTTTCTTTCTTCAAGTCTCTTCCTTATCTGTGTCAGTTTATCCGAAACCGTATATCCGGATACCTCATCCGGGAGATAATAAATGGGATTCCTTGTTTCCTCAGGCCTGTCCTTCCAGACAGAGGCCGACAAGTCAACATCCACCACTTCCACGCCAAGTTCTTTCAATCCGTCAAGCTCATGTTTCACCTTCATCGAAATGAGTTTAAGGTCTGCACCTATTCTTGTACCTTTACGTTTTCTCACGAAACTCCGAACATATTCCAAAACCTTCGGAACATGTGGGAGACCGTCCTTATACAGTTCAATACCGCTTCCCTTAAGTTCCTCTTGTGCCTGTATGAAATATCTTCCATCCGTCCACAGAACAGCCTCTTTCCCAGTAACGACCAGTGTACCTGCCGAGCCGGTAAAACCGGACAGATACTCCCTGAGCTTGTAATGTTCATCTATATATTCAGATCCATGTTCATCTGCGGTATAAACAATAACCAGATCGATCTCCTGTTTTATCATCATATTCCGTAAGATATTTATTCTTTCTTTGTTTTTTGATCCCATCTTATTTTCCTTCCCGTTCCAGGAACTGTTGTATTTTATAGCTTCAACTGTATTTAATGATAACATATAAGTAACCTTTCGGAACAGTATATCCATTTTAGACAAAATCAAAATTTCATATCATTCCCATGTTAGACAAGCCTAACAAAATGTATGAATAATTAATAAAACCTATTGACTTTTATCTTTGATTAGGTATTATTAAATTATGTTTGCTAATACTAACCATAGTAAACTATCATTAACAAATGAAATTTTAAAGAGGTACATAAATGAATCTCAATGAAGCGGAACCCGGTGTCGAATATACGATAAGCGACATAACAACAGATGATGAGGATATGAAATCCTTCCTCTTCTCTCTTGGCTGTTACAGCGGCGAGGGGATCACAGTCGTTGACAAAGGGCGTAATCTCGTGGTTTCAATCAAGGATGCCCGTTACAACATAGACACGGAGCTTGCATCCGTAATACAGATATAGCATTTTCATGGGTATCGGCACTATCCCGATACCCTGTATTTATGAACAATGGTTAGCTTAAGCTACCTAACGAAAGGAGTAAAACAATGAGAATCGCACTGACGGGGAATCCCAACAGCGGTAAAACCACCATGTACAATGCTCTGACCGGCCGTAATGAGAAGATCGGCAACTGGGCAGGTGTTACCGTTGACAGAAAGGAAAGTAAGATCCGCAAATCATTTTATGAAGGAGATAAGGAGCTTATAGCCGTCGATCTTCCGGGGGCATATTCCATGTCGCCCTTCACATCCGAGGAAAGCATCACCAGCAGCTATGTAAGGAATGAGCATCCCGATGTCATCATCAACATTGTTGATGCCACCAACTTAAGCCGTTCGCTTTTCTTTACGACCCAGCTTCTTGAACTCGGTATTCCTGTGGTAGTTGCGCTTAACAAAAGCGACATCAATGACAAAAAGGACACAAAGATAAATATAGACAAGCTTTCGCAGAAGCTCGGATGTCCTGTTGTGCGAACCGTATCCACCGCCAATGACGGACTTATAAACGTTGTAAGTGCCGCCGTAAATGCTGCCGGGAAGGGTCAGAAGGCTCCTTATGTACAGGGTGATATCGATCTTCATGACAAGAACGAAGTTGAGAAGGCCGACAGGAAACGTTTTGAATTTGTCAATAAGATAGTCTCCGAGGTTGAAAACCGCAAAATAAAGACAAAGGAGAAAAACAAAGGAGATGCGATAGACAAGGTACTTACACACCCTGTTTTGGGTCTCATCATTTTTGCGGCAATAATGTTCCTCGTATTCTATATATCACAGTCAACACTTGGAACATGGCTCGCCGATATCCTTGTCGGATGGATAGAGGCATTCCAGGGATGGGTAGGCGACAAGATGGCGGATGCCAATCCTCTTCTGTATGCGCTGCTCGTTGACGGTATCATCGGCGGTGTCGGAGCGGTTGTCGGCTTCCTTCCGCTTGTAATGGTAATGTATTTCCTCATAGCTTTGCTTGAGGACTGCGGATATATGTCAAGGGCAACCGTTGTGCTTGATCCCATATTCAAAAAAGTGGGACTTTCAGGCAAGTCGGTAATTCCCATGATAATCGGAACAGGCTGCGGCATCCCTGCAATCATGGCCTGCCGTACGATACGTAACGAACGCGAAAGACGTTCCACCGCAATGCTTGCAACCTTCATGCCCTGCGGTGCCAAGCTTCCGGTGATCGCACTGTTTGCAGGTGCCTTCTTCCCGGATTCGAAATGGGTCGGACCTCTTATGTATTTTGTCGGAATAGCTCTTGTACTCCTCGGTGCTCTGCTCATAAAAGCAATAACAGGTATGAAATACAGGAAGTCATTCTTTATAATCGAATTACCCGAATACAAGGTACCAAGCCTTAAGCTCGCGGTTGCATCAATGCTTTCACGTGGTAAGGCATATATCATAAAAGCCGGTACGATCATTCTCGTATGTAATACTGTTGTCCAGATAATGCAGTCGTTCACATGGAGCTTCAGCGTTGTCGAAGAAGGTGCCGAGGATACCTCAATACTTGCTTCGATCGCAGGACCTTTCTCAGTACTGCTTGTACCCATCGTAGGTATTGCGGCATGGCAGCTTGCCGCAGCAGCCATCACTGGCTTCATTGCCAAGGAAAACGTAGTCGGCACTATCGCTACCGTATATGCGATAACGAACTTCATCGATACCGAAGAGCTTGAGCTCATCGGAAGCGGAAATGCTGTTGCAACGGCAATGGGTATTACCAAAGTCGCAGCCCTTGCATACCTTATGTTCAACCTTTATACACCGCCCTGCTTCGCAGCTCTTGGTGCAATGAACTCGGAAATGCAGAGTGCGAAATGGCTGTGGGGTGCGATCGGACTTCAGCTTGCCACAGGATATACGATCGGTTTCCTTGTTTACCAGTTCGGTACCCTGTTTACAACAGGAGCCTTCGGAGCAGGTTTCGCAGGCGGACTTTTCGCAGTGATTGTCTTCGCACTTATAATAATGTATATTATTCACAGAACAAACAAGGGTATGGTACTTGAGTATAAGCTTAACTGACCGATATAAATCCATCACCGCGCTGAGGATGTAAAGGCTTTGTTCATAACTTACAGCCACAATCTGCTAACAATAATCACGGAGTAAACATATGACATCAATAATAAGTAATGCAATAGTAATAATCTTGCTGGTATTGATCCTCGGCGCGGCAATCTCCTATATCTACAGGGAAAAAAAGAAGGGCACGCGCTGTATCGGCTGCCCTTCAAGTGGTACATGTCCAAAGCATGGCAGGTGCTCGAAATGAACTACCCAATGCCGGCTATGTCGGACAGGGTCTTCCATCTTATTATAAAAGTTTAAAGGGGATGAAACAGGATATGTTCCTGTCTCATCCTCTTTTCATTTAATTTTCCAAACACGTACATGCTCCACGCCGTCATGCCACTCAAAGGCAGGTATGAAATACGGATTCTCCTCCGCATTGAAGAACAGTCTCCACATTATCTCATCCGCTCTCTTCTCTTCAAGATATTCCTGTCCTTTTTCAGTAAGGAAAACAGGCGTTCCGTCAGGCATGTATGAATACCATGTAGCATCGGGAAGTTCCTGCGTACCCGTAAAATCCCAATCAGCATAATACTCATACCATCCAAGTTGCTTGGTCATTGTATAGGTTAATATAAGATATGCTTCCTTTCCCGCCGCAGGATGGATAAGCTCCTCTGCCCGGGCCGCTTCATCAGCGCTCATACCACACTTATCCTCTATCAGCTCACATGCTCTGTCCCTGTCAAGCATCAACGCTTCCCATATCACCTCAAAAGAAGTTGCCGCATCAGTATGCTCCATCAGCATATCCACGGCTTTATTACCCGAACAGGCAAGCATATACAATATCCTGTATGCCTCCTCCATATCCTTTGCAGTCATCGCCCTTGAATAGAGTATGGCTCTAACTCCATCCTGCGAACCACCGTCCCATAAACAGGGATGACCGGATTCAGCCTCATAGTAGTAACCCATATCCCACCATGATTCCAGTACGGCATCAGGATCCTCAGCATTGTTTCTTATCCAACTCATTGCATTAGCGGATGCGTCTGTTGCTGAAGGAATATTCTCTGCTGAGATCAGTATCGCTCCGCCGAGTGCAGGCAGGGTAACCATAAGGCAGGCTACAACAGATAATATCCTTAATATAACCCTCTTCCTTCCTTTCTGTCCGGAAATATAACACTCCAAATATCCAATTCCTATCCCCGACAGCAAACCAACAGGGACGGAAAGCATCTCCACAAAACGTATACCGAACCGGGTTACATATAATCCGGCAACCGTCCAAATCAGCAACAGAGCAAATTTATCAAACGGATAATCCCCGCCTCTTACTCCGGTACCTTCTTTCGATCCCATCCCGGTACTATTTGATTCCCCTGCTGCTTTACGTTTAGTCACGGCATACTTACTTGCAACGATATTATACACATCATATCCAAGCAGAATAATACCGGCTATTGCCGTCAAAAACGCAAACATCCCCCCGACACCGCCTATAATGGTAAAACTGCTACCCGGAATATATCCGGCAAAACACTGTCCGAAGCTGTCCGGTGCAAATGAAGGACGTTTAAGCTCGGATACAGATACATACAGATTGGGTAATACTCCTTCTCCCACATCAGCCGTTGTCTTAAAGAATAAAGCACCGAAAATATCAGCAACAGTCGAGAATCCCGAGGTCAGTGTAAGCATAATAAGGAGCAGGAGACCAATTCCGGCCGGAAGTAATGCTTTATTGTCAAGGAGCCCGGATCCTGTGCCGGTTCCGTCAACCTTTGTAAAATGTCCGCCCCAGGCAACAACAAGACCTCCAAGCAGCGTCAGTCCCGCAAAAAGCATTGAATATGTCGGAGTCCAACACTGCGCATATATCAGTGCCGTCAGGATATAGACCGCTGCATACACAAGCCGTTTCTTTTTGCTGTCTGCGGTAAGAGTTTCATATATAAACAGTATCAGCAGTACATTCATGAGCACTACAAACATATCCGTATCGAAACGTCCGAAACAGGTACGGGATACATAAACGGGCGCACAGCCCACCAACAGTCCGGATACCATCCCTCCAATCCTGCTGCCGCTCATACGGTAACCCGCGATATATGCCGCAAGCGCGGACAGAGCCGACATCAGTACCGGAAGTATGAATTCAATCCTTCCTATGTTTCCGTTTCCGAATATTCGCAGGAGCTTCCATACAGCTATCGTAAGATAAACAATCCCTCTCGGATATTTCGCAGACCTTCCTTCCGGATAATAGCTGTACACATCCCATGGCTCTCCGTCCTTCGTCATGGCGTCCGAACTATTACCTGCATTCAATTCCTCATTTACAAGTCTCACATGATAGTATGAATCCATATCGGTAAGATATGGCAGACCTGTATCGTCCCTGTACACCGCCTGCATTCCCGGTTCCAGATCCACCATAACCGCAGAAGGCGTCCTCACAATAAATGCGGACGCCATTACGATCAAAACACCTGCTATATGGATCATTAAGCTCTTCTTAACAGAACTCGATCCGGATTTAATCTTATTCTTTGTTTTTCCTGCATTGGATGTCATTTGCCAATCTTTTCCTCCGGTCTTTCATTTTAAAACTACGGCATCAGATTATTGTCCGTAAATATAATACTGACAGTCAGATTTCAGGATCAGGTAATGAATTTCGCAGCCGGTTATATTCCTCATCCGACAGACTCCTGAAATTCTTGAAACGAAACAGCCTGATAAACAGCCGTGTGTCATACAGCAAATGCATCACCATCATAAGCAGCCAGGTCACCTGATAGCATTCCTTATCTATAAGGGTATAGATCACCTTATAAAGCGAACTGACGGAAGCCGAATACTGTTTATAGTCTTCCTGCGTTTTGTGAAGCCTTTTCAGGACTCTCATAACCTCGCCCTTTTCAAACATCGCCAATTGAAATATAAAAGAATAGTAAACCGGAATGTAACTTGCATACATATCCCGCTTAAAACCATCATTCAGCCTGTCAATTATATTCATCATTTCATCAAAACTGTCAATGGAATCAAGCAGCTCTTCAGTCTTAACACTGTGCGTCATTGATGCCTCATTGTAATTGTATATGCGCATATAAGCGGGTATTGTATAAAAACCACGATCTGTCCTTAACATTAAGTCGAGAGTAAACAGAATATCCTCATTCAATCGCATTTCCTTATACCTGATATCATTGTTTATCAGGAACTCTCTTCTTACAATAAGTGCATTGCACCCCATATGAGAATATTCCATATTGCCTGTATCGTATCTTAACGCATCACCGCCGGAATCACTCAATCTGTAATAAATTCCCGCCATCAGACCAAGCTCATTAGTTTTAATGAAATCAACATCATACCTGACTATCGCATCATAAGCGGCTTCGATACCATCATATGTGATCAGGTCATCAGCATCCATAAAGATCACATAGTCGCTCTGTGCATTATCAATCCCTATGTTTCGGGGGCGCGACGCACCACCGCTGTTTTCTTCCAAATATATCACATGAATGTTCTCACACTCTTCAGCATATCCTCTCAGTACGTCCCTGCTGCCATCGCTCGATAAATCATCCACAAACAATACTTCAATGTTTTCAAATCCTATCGTCTGCTTCTTCAGATTATTTACAAGTCTTTTAATATAGCGTTTGCAGTTATAGCACGGAACAATAACACTTACCTTATATTTATCCATTTTATCAAAAGACCCCGTCTTCCCGTATAGATCTCCTCATTTGCATTCATAAAGTCATATTTAACACTTCTTTACAGTATAACAGTCCTGCATTCACCCTGATACCCGTTTAACAAATCCTCTGACCAGCTCATCTCCTGTTGCAAAAAGAATAAGGCAGTACAACGCAACGCCCGACAATACCTGTATAAACAGTGCCGCAACCATGTTTATCGGAAGGTATCCAACGAAACGCACCGCAGCAGCCATAACCGTCCCGGCTATTACCCTTTTTACAGACATCCTTCTTATCATGTCAAATGTAAAACACCGGTCACTGTTAATCATAAACAATATCGATACCAGCAGTTCTGCTGCAATGGAAGCAATGACTGCACCCTTTGCACCAAACAAAGGGATAAGACAGATATTCATTACAAAGTTAAGAACCGCACCCGCCACTATGTATCCGGCACTCTGTGCCCTCTTTCCTGCCGGCACATAATAGTGGCTTTCCAGACAGTTACTTATTCCGACTATCAGTATCAGAGGAAGCATAAGCCATATGAGTTCCTCAACCGGTTCATATCCGGCCCCGAAGAAGACAGGTACGAGATTGTGAGTTACACCAAGCAGTCCGAATACCGCCCCATATCCCAGGAAATATATGAAATCCATCGATTTCGATATGGCAGAACGTATCTCATCCCGTCTGTCATTGGCATACAGATAGGACATCCTTGCCGTGGCAACTGTACCAAGCACACAGAAAACAAAGGTTTTTGAAACGGAGATGATACGGTCAGCCTGCTCATAATATCCGTTCTGATACGGATCCTCTGTTATCACACCTATAAGAGTCTTATCAAGAACAAGATATATGGACATCGCAATATTGGGAATGAAGTAAACCATCATTTCCTTAAGATGCCTGCTGACAGGCACATCTTTTATGCTTACTCTTGTAAGATATCCGGGAAGAAACAGCCACATACCAAGATTAGCCGCAAGGATGATCACCGCATTGATCGCGCAGTATACGGCCACATCCTCCCTGCTCCTTACCATAATGAACATCAGGGTAAATCCTATGATCCTGACTATCACCCCGGATACAACCGTACACTTAATCCTCTCCAATCCCATATAGAACCAGGATATATCAAGGATGGTTCCCAGAAGATACGGCGTAAGAGCTAAATAGAGAAGCCTGTATACCGGATTGAGCATAACGAATACCGCCCACAGCACAAGACAGACAAGACCCGGTATCATTCCCGACAGCTTTATTTCCCAGAACAGCCTCGAATACGCCGGACGGTCATCCCTAACGCCCGCGATCTCCCTTGTAGCGTAGCTTGCTATTCCCAAAGCTGCAAAAAACATGAAATATGAGGTGACCGAGTAAGTGAAGCTGAAATCCCCTATCCCCTCAGCTCCCAGCACCCTTGAAATGTAGGGGGTGGTTATAAGAGGACCCGCAAGGAGAGTCAGCTCATATATAAGTCTGTAGATATAGTTTTTCTTAATATCCGGTTGTGTATTCGTCTGTTTTCTCTTCATTATCCTCAGTATCCATTCTCTTAAGCGCATCCTCACCCACAAAACGCTTAAACTGTGCCTCGAGCCTTGAGAAACGCAGAGACAGCATAAAGCAGTGAGCCAGCAGGAAGAAGATTATCACAAGATAAACGAAATTAACCGGCGACTGGACTCCGATAAGTTCAGAGAGTCCTATGGCCAGCTCCGGGAAAATGCTGAGAATGACAAACATAACAGCCAGAAACAGCCAGAACGTCGTGTCATAAAGCTGAACCTGTGACTTTCTTATCCGTCGGACAACAAATATCATACTCAGCACCGAAAACACTAACAATAACACTCTTAAAAGGATAGGCATTTTACAATTCTCCCCCTCTCATCCACTGAAGCAGAAATATGGAAGTACACATCCTGAACATATATCGTATGGATTCGGTGATATCAAGATAACTCCTGCCGCTGTTCCTATCATGCATCACCACTTCGGTCTCCGCTATCTTAAAACCCTTACCTGCAAGGTAAGCAAGCGTATCAGGTTCCGGTGTGTAATAGCCTGATGATGCGAACAGCTCAACGACACGCCTTTCGTACAGCCTCATTCCCGATGTGGGATCCTTGATCAATGTATGAACGGTCATCATTATACACCATGAGATCAGCCTGCTTCCGGCCGTCCTTATCGAAAATGCTCCGGGCGACGCAATATACCTTGAACCTATCATTATATCCGTACCCTGCCGTAGTGCTTCATTATACATACGCCTTATCGCGGATGCATCATGCTGTCCGTCCGCATCAAACTGGATCACATATGAATAATCATTATCAACGGCATACCTCATACCTGTACGTACAGCCTCCCACAGACCAAGATTTACTCTGTGGCATATAAGCTTAACACCAAGCCTCCTCGCAACGGACGAGGTATTATCTGTTGAACCGTCATCTACAACCAGTATATCATACTCTTTTGCTTCACTCCTCAAAGATGATATAACCTGTTCCAGATTATCCTCCTCGTTAAAAGCCGGTACTATCACCAACAATTCATTCATATCAATGCTGTTTCCTTAATATATCCCGAAAATCCATGTATATCCTACAGTCCCCGTATAACTGACAACAGAATCCCGGCCGAATCCTTCCACGAATACCTTCGAAGAAAATCATCAGTCTCATTGTTCAAACGTACAGGTACTTCAAGCTTAATATCATCATATCTGTAAGGATCGATATAGGAAGCAATATCACCGTATATCTCCCGAAGGCTTCCTATATCCGAGAGGATAACGGCTCCTGCTCCTGCCGCGAGTGCCTCCATAGGAGGAAGGCCAAAGCCTTCATAGAAGCTTGGAAAAACAAATGCCTTACAGCTCCTCATCAGCGCTTTAGCTTCGCCGTCGCTTATATATCCCGGGAGGATCACATTCCCGGGAATAACCCTGTTTCCAAGAGCAGCTGCACTGTTTCCTGCCACGACAAAGGTCTCATTCGGATGCTGTCTTGCTGCTTCCATTATCCATTTAATATTTTTATTTAAAGCCAGGGACGACATCGAGAAATAATATCCTTTCTCTTTAAGCCCCATGCGCCCGACAATGCCTGTATCCTCCTCTATATCATTCATATGCTGCCAGCCTTCATATGAAACGGCTATTCGTTCAGCCGGTATCTTATATACCCTTATTATCTCGCTTTTAGAGAATTCGGATGGTGTGATGATCTTCATATCAGATCCGGCTATTAACCTGTAGATCATACGCCAGTATACAAGTGATATTATATGATACAGTGAGTCGCAGGAAAGATGCGGATTTACCTTAAGACTTATATCATGCAGTTCGATAATACCCCGTCTGTACAGAACAGGGATATTATTTTCAAGAAATAATCCTTCAGCTTTTTCTTTCTTAAGATAACTTACCAGATCGGTCTGCTCCCAGATATATCCTTTTCTCTTCCCATACTTTACGATCTCGATGTTGTCAAAACTTACAGCCGGTTCACAATGCAGCGGGACAACGAGCTTCAGCTCCCCCTTCTCAGTCAGTCTGTCCAACTCCTTAACGATATTAATTGCAAAACGCTCCACACCCGTCAGTCTCTTCGTGAAGAATATCCCATCTATTATATACATTTATCCCAATACCTCACAGAACTTCCTCATACATCTTCAGATATTCATCCAATACTGTTTCCCTGTCAAAGTTCTTTTCTTTCACATCATCAAAAGAATCAATATCACTGTCTATATACATACGAAGCTTATCTGCAAGATCTTCCGCATTACGGTTCTTAAAAAACAGACATTTCCCTGATACCACCTCCGGAAGCGAACCTGCATCCGAGCTGATAACGGGGATCTTATATGTACATGCCTCTACTGCCGTATATCCAAACCCCTCGGTGATCGAAGGTATAACACAGCAATCCGCTCCGGATAACACCTTAAGAAGCATGTTTCTCTCCATTGAAGG
Organism: Lachnospiraceae bacterium; assembly: GCA_016281085.1. Classification (GTDB taxonomy): domain Bacteria; phylum Bacillota; class Clostridia; order Lachnospirales; family Lachnospiraceae; genus UBA2868. The sequence continues at coordinate 2,220 of JAEEHY010000270.1, read as the reverse complement.
GCGGATGATCAGATATTTCCCTATTCCATACTGTTCTATTTTCTTCATCGCCTTCTTATAATATACCGGAGGATTGGGAGCTATTATCATGCAAAACTTTACTTTTCCGGCAAGCTGTCCCCTATCAGCCAACAGCTTAATTGCTTCAAACAATACAAATATCCCTTTATTGGGAGCAGGCCTTCCAAAATACAGGATACCCCTCTCTCCGTCTTCCAGTCCGAAGCACCTGCGAAAAGCCACTTCCTCCTTTTCTGTTTCGGAAAGTAACGGCAAATCGGGAAAGTTATATATCATATATGCCTTCCCACTGCCGCCTGCAGCTTTATTATAATCATTAAGAGTCGCATCAGACACAACATGCACTATATGCGCTTTTTGAACGATCATGTATTCATATATCCAAAACGCAATAGCTTTTAACGGGTTTTTCTCAAACCAGAACCACTTGTTACCCATAACTTCATGTATCGTGGTAACACATGGCTTTCCTTCCCTCAGTGCCAGCCTGTTGGCAGTCAGCGCAGTCGAATATATGGTTGTATGAACAATATCACACCATTTTATATGCTCTCTTATATCAGAGGCCCTGACAACCGGATGTCCGAACTTAAGTGTCCAGTCAAAATAATAAACATCCATCCCTTCCACTCTGTGATATCCGGATACTCCGCCCGAACTGCTCGTAAGCACACGTACTTCACATCCCCTCTCCGTCAGTCCTCTGCAAACATCGTAATACAGTTTTTCTCCACCGCCTATGTGCGGCGGGAAATGCGGAACTACCCAAACAAGTTTCATACTTATATTCTCTTAATATCTCTTATATTCCTACAATCACTGTAACCATTTGACACATCAGGCTTAATCATAACACAGAAGTGTTCACAGTGAAACAGGGGACGGTTCCTCGTCCCCTGTTCCAAATCCTTTTTATCTTACGCTGATATTAACCTCATGCTCTATATTGTTATAATCTTTATATTTCACACCGTAATCTCCCGGTGGCATATCATTCACCGTGAAGTAGGCGTTTCCGTTTTCATCAAAGCTTAACGCCTTCTCGTACGGAGGGTTCGTTTCATGCGTCTCTCCTCCGGGCGGTGTTTCCGTAACCACGGTTCCAACTACGAAAGCGGGATTAGGACTTGTCCCGGGATTCTCAGTTTTCGGGCTTCCGTCTCCTTCACCTGCATTTACAGCATCCTGAGGACTGTTTCCCTTTCCGGTTGAGCCGGCTGAGCCTGAAGAACCTGCACCCGGAACTATAATATAGTCATATACCGGATTTCCGTTCTTATCCGTATAGGTTATAAGATAGGTTCCCTCTGCACGCTCCTTATCGGTAAATATCTTATTGCCGGTTGGATCTGCGGCAAATCTGGCTGCTTCTCCACCCATTGGTGTTCCCGTACCGTTCACATTTCCATCACCGTAATAAGTAACGATCGAACATTCCATGTCAAGATTTATATCAGGTACAGAATTCAATATAAACGTAGCATTCCCCGGGTTACTGTTCTTTTCGCTTGATGCACTTCCCGATCCTCCCGGAACATTAACACGGATAAATGCCATCCTTCCGTCTTCATCAAGATACAGAACCGTATATACGCCGGGAAGTCTTGTCTTACCGTCAGCGAAAGATGCCACTCCTGCTTCGTTGAACACGATTGCCGCTTCTGCGGTTCCTTCGGGGTAGTATACACCGTTCGTGCTGTGTGAGAACTTCTTGCCGGCATTGTTTATCGTAGCATTAAAGGCAAATGAACTTCCGCCTGCTGTACCGGTTCCGATGCCGAAGCTGTAAGCTCCGAAGTTGCTTCCGCCCTGATCAACATCTACAAACGCCTCTAATCCGTTTCCTCCTCCAAAAGAAGTTGATGCATTTCCAGCGAAGCCATTTGATCTGCTCTGAGAAGCTGCTGCCTTATATTCAACGATCTGTCCCGTATATGTCTTACCGGCAATGACATTGCCTTTTTCTACCGCAATAACAGTTTCGGAAGTATTACTGCCACCCGAATTACTACTGTTGTTTGAGTCATCATCATTTACGGTATTATCAGAACCACCGTCCTGTCCCGGATTATCCGATGACCCATTGGAAGGCGTAGGTGCCGGAGGTGTAGGAGAAGAACCGCCGGGTACTATCACAGGAACTCCACCACTCCAAAAAACATTTTCCCAATCATCCTGATATACATAAACAATAACTTT
>JAEEHY010000269.1 GCA_016281085.1 Lachnospiraceae bacterium | reverse complement strand
TAAAATACGTCAGATATCGCGGATTGTTATCAGACATCAGATAATAAAAAGGCGGCATTATAAGCTGTACCGCCTTAAGCTGTCTTAAGTATACAAACACGGGACAAACAGCGAGCATAACGAGCATAAGTACAGGGATCGCAGTTGCAAGACTCTTCAGTCCCGGCGTCAGCTTTCTGATTATCGAACAAAAGCAGGAGCACGAGATCACAAATATGAACATGCGGAGCACTTCATCCGTACCGGCCGCCAGACCCGTCGCATAGAAAGTCAGAAGAACAGCCAATCCTCCTGTTATAAGCGCTGTCAGAAGATACAGATGCTCAAATATCCACTTATTGCCCACCGGCATCCACGTGAATATCTCCCTATCTGTATCATCTCTGTAATACATGGCCGCAGCAAGTCCGCACAAAAGAACAAGCAGGAGGAGCAGTCCCTTTACCGGAGCCATAAGATAGCCATCCTCATATCCGTCAGCTTCATCAGAGCCTCTTCCGCTGTAATCCCTGTACCTGAAAAGATTTCCCGTGTTCTTATTGTTATGGTAATATGATGCGGCTTCCTCTGTATCCGGATCGGTTATATTAAGAGAAATGAAGTTGTTGTACAATGAAAACGAGAGTCCGGAATACATTGAGCCAAACAGTTCAAGCCTGGCAAGCTGTAACAGTATCATATCCTCGCGTTCCGTTATAAGTACAGCCGGAACCTCTTCCGTATCGCCTGCGCCCATCAGCCCTTTTGTGTAGGCAGAAATCCTCTCATCATAATCCTCCGGAAACACCCATACGGCATCCACCCTGCCACTGTTAAGATCGTCGATCGCTTTTGACTCATTCGTATACAGACTGTAGAGGAATACTGACTTTTCTTTAAGCAGCATGTCTGCCACCCTGCCGCCCTCAGAGGAGCCTTCATCAACAACCGCTATCCTTACTATTCCGCTCTCTCTCTGCGAAACAAGCTTCATGCCGAAGACAATTACCGGTATCATACACAAAATGACAATGAATCCTGTCTTCCTGTACAATCTTTTGTTAAGAAGGAAAAACAGCTTAAGATAATCAGCTCTCATGCGACAGCCTCCTTTTCATTACTGCAACGGCTGCGGCAAAGAAGATGCCAAGATAAAGGAGTATCATCATAAGGTGTACCCTGCTGTCCTTTAACAGCAGAATATCCGCAAGATAGCTGTATGACAGGCCTGCAGGCTGGAACACTGCGCTCCTTCTGACAGGATCCGGAAAAAAAGACAGCGGATACAGACAGCCTCCCAGATATGCCGCAATGACCGCAAATGCAAACTGAAGGCAGATCCCCGATATATAATTGTCGGTTAAAAGGAACAGAAGATACTGTACTGTGGCAAACATGGCGATCACCGGAATAAAGCCTGTGATAAAATATCCGTAATCGGCAAGGAAACCCATCTTCCACTCCGGGATAAGAACTCCCGACCTGTCGATCAGATATACCGACAGTGTAATAAGCGGAAGCAGGCATATATACATCATGCCAAGATAGGACAGATATTCGGCAAGTACCTGAATTGCCACGGGCAGGCCTCTTATCCTCAGTATCGCATTAAGCGATACCTCTCTCCTTGTGTATACTGGAGAATAGGCAATCCCGAACATCATCACAAGGAAGATCATAAGTCCGCAGATGTAACCGGCATTGGCGGACAACGTATTTTTACTTCCCACATAATGTATAGGTTCAAAAAGATTATCCCGCTTCATTACAAGGTTGACATAAAACAAATTTATGTCATCTATCGCCTTCCCTATATCCTCTCCGTGACCATTAACATACATATACTGTGAAAGGCCGGATATCGAGTCCTGTGTCTTTAGAAGATACACCGAAATATAGTCCATGAACTCCCTGACAAGATGTGTCATTATATCTTCGGAAGCATTAGTGGTAACCAGAGTGATCTGTTTGTTTTCTCCTGTCATGACCGATTGAACAAAACCTTCCGGTATCACGGCATAGCCCGATATCTTCCCCTCATCTATCATACGCATTGCATCGGTTTCCTCAAGCTCGATCAGTTCAACCGCAAATCTTGACGAATCCAGATGCTGCATTGCGGACAGCCCCACGGAAAAATATTTATCGTTTATATCTCCTACCACGCCGATCCTCAGCGGTTCCGTTTCACCCCTCTTCCTGCCCGCCTTCCCTATCATAACAAACATCAGCAAAACACAGCCCGAGATCACAAGGGCTGTTAAGATGACCACGGGCAGTGCCTTAAGCGCTCTCTTATATTGTAAAAGAAGATAAACGAAAAACTTCCTCACTCACTTTCTCCGTCCTGTTTCTTTAAAACTCCGATATCAGTCTTTCGATATTCCCATCATAATCATATCCGACTGCGGTACCATCCTTTAATATATACCATTTATCGCACAGTTCAAGTTCTTCCTTATCATGGGTGGCAAGAAATATGGTGCCCCCGTTCCTCATATATGCGCGAAGATATCCGTTGATCTTCTGCTTACAGATAAGATCCAATGCCGCCGACGGCTCATCAAGCAGGAGTATCCTCGGATGATTGGACACCGCACAGCCTATGGTAAGCCTCTTCTTCATACCACCCGACATCTTCCTGACCGGTACATCGATATACTCATCCACTCCAAGAAGCTTAAGCGTTCCCCGCCCAAGCTCCCTTTCAAGTTCATTTCGCCTGTAAAAAACAAGAAGATTGTCCCTTGCACTCAACTCTTCTATGAGCGGGGTACCCTGAGGAACATACCCTACAGCGGAAGCGATCGCTATCCTGTCATTAAGTATGTCTCTTCCGTCAAATACAAAACGGCCGGACGTTGCCTTTCTTATACCCGCCAGTACGGCAAGGAGAGTGGACTTCCCGCATCCGTTCCCTCCAAGTATACCAACGCAGGTTCCACTCTCCGTACTGATAGACACGTCCTTAAGCACATTTCTTTTCCCGTAATCTTTTGAAATATGTTCAAGTTCGATCAACATATATTCACCTGTAACTCACATCTTCAATCGTAAAAAACCATAGAATCCCGATCCATGAACAGATACTGAAGATAATCCGCCGCCATCTGTACCGAATCCACTGACTTGATCACACTATCCGGAACATCCGCACTCCTTAAGTTGTTCTTGAGCGTCTGCCAGTCGGCAGCCTTAATATATCCACCAAGATCCCCGGTATTGTATATCATCCTTGCATCCTGCGGAACATTTATCCTTGAACCGCCGGTCTTCTTATACGAATGGTCTATCACCACCGGCTCGGTCACGCCGTCATTCAGGCTGATCTTTGTGTTGTATGATCCGGCTCCGGGCGAGTCCACAGACATAACTGCTTTATATCCGTTGACATAATCGAAATCTGATCCATCAAGCTCAAGAGCTCTGGTGATCTCCTTAACATCCACCGTGATCTGTCCTTTGAGCTTCTGTCCGGTAAAGGCACCATAATCAAACGAATCAAGCGTAAAAGCTATCGGTCTCATATCATCGGCACCAAAGGTAAAATCACCTGCGTAATTCTGTCCCGCCTTTCTGCCGCTTCCCTTGATCGTAACAATATCACTTCCGTACCCGCTTATCACACATTGAGCACCGAAAGTCCGCCCGTCAACAGTTCGTCCGTATTTTATCGAGAACATGTCATCACCCATTTCGATCTCTCTTGCAATGACTCTTCCCTTTCTG
>JAEEHY010000268.1 GCA_016281085.1 Lachnospiraceae bacterium | reverse complement strand
TGTTCGTAAGTCCTCAGCATTTCAATAACCCTGTCATCCGTGTTTCCGGCTTCCTTATAAGCCTGCATATCTTCATTAAGCTGCTCAGTCATCGCAGCATTTCTGTCATATCCCTCAATCATCTGAGAAGCAAATCTTTCAAGCGGTGTATCTATATTGATACCTGTATCCAGCATGCCTCCGGGAGTAAGCTTATTTAATGCTTCCTTTGTCAAAGAACTTAAATAATCCGTTAATCGCTCTTCACTGCTTCTGCCCGCAAATCCGTTGTCTATCTGTTGTGAAATGGAAGTACCCCTCTGTCTTAACTCACTCAGACCACCGAAGTCATCATTTACCGATACATCCATTCCGGATGCCCTGTTACTCCTTGAAGCCGACAGAAGATTTCTAAGTGTCAGTTCATTTCCGCTTGATAAAACATTTCCTATAAGCCTGCCATCGCTCTTCTCAATCTGTCTTAGCAGCCTGTAAACTCCTATAAAAGCTGATTTCTCCTGCTCATTTATCTCATTTCTCTCTTCAAGCTTTCTCAGGAAACGACTATATCTTTCATTACCTGCATCCTGCGATGTCTCCTCTAAGCGGTTCATAAGGCTGTACATATTTTCATCCATTGGATTATCGCCGTTTCTGATAAGTTCAAGCGTTCTGGCCGGAGTCATAAGTTCTGTGACTCTCTCAACCGCCCTCTCAGCCTCTCTAACCCTGCTTATGTTCTCGGGAGTGATCTCTGTCTGTGAATATCCCAGGATCCGCACAGCCTTTCTGTTGGCCTCATTTAATTCAAAGCCGTTGTCCTTCAGTATGTCATCAATATTCCCAAACGCCTTACGGATGCTGTCACCCATGTCTGCTCTCGGTGCCGTCATAAGCGTTTCATAGGACTGTCCTGCCCTTGCGTACTGCGCCTTCAGTACATTGCCCTGCTCACTTAGAGATCGTGCGGTAAAATCATTCGTTCCATGGATCCTTCCGAGTATTTCGGCAGGTATGGTCCGCAATTGTTCAAATACATCGGTTGTCTGTCTGTACAGATCTATCCTTGTATCAAGAAGGACTGTATCCGTATTCTCTCCCCGCTCGCCTGCTTTCAGCAGAAGCGGTTCATAACAGGCCCTTTCGGCCTCCTTAAGCTCGCTCACCAGCTTCTCAAGCGGTTCCGTATCTATGGAAATACCCTGTTTTATCAGCTTAAGATTGGCTTCGGTGCTCATCATAAGCCTGACCTCTTCAAGCTGTCTCATTGCTTTTATCGCACTGTCGCCATGTATCGGAGCAGACGTCGCAGCATCTGTCACTTCTACTGCTTCATCACCTGTCCGATCTGCTGTACTGAAGCTTTCGGTTGCTTCGTACAGATTCCTGATATTCAAAACCCTGCCGGATGCAGCTGTTTCATTTACAGCCTCATCACTTATTGCATTAACTTCGTCCTGTATCCTGACTGCCATGGCATGGTCTGTCTCTGTCTTGTCAACAGCCCCGTTTACCGGCTCCTTCCCGTCACTTATCGCAATTGCGGATATGTTAACGATATCATCACCGTTGAGAGGAAGCGTAAGGCTGTTAAGCCTGTTAAGAGATGCTATCGATCTCTCGGTAACAGGCAGTCCGTTATTAATGATCCACTCAGCCTCAGCCATTGTATTATCATCAACCGGAAGGCCTGCGCGTGTGATTATCCCTTCGACCTGTTCCCTTATCTGGTCCATGTCGATGCTGTCAGCCTTCCTGGCATAATAACCGTCAGTACTGTCCCGGTAATAGCCCCCTGCCCGGCGTCCGTTACTGTTTCCGGCGCTGTATTCAGCCTTGTACAGATTGGAAATGGTAGGCTCAATACTATTGGCGACCATGTATTTCTTGACATCATCCGTAAGAGGAGAAACCTTAGCCGCCTGATCCAGAGCATCTCTTACACCTCTGACATTATCTTCATTTACGGGCAGATCATTGCGTGCAAACACCTCTTTTAACTGCTGAGCCGCTATATCCCCGCCTGCAATGGCATCTATCTGTTCATCCGTGAAATCATCGTTGAAACCGGCTATTATATTTCCGGACTGCGCCATCTTCACCTTTATCTTATCAAGAGAGGTAACCTGCTCCTCAATATCGGTATCGGCCAGTGAATATCCGTCCTCCGATAATTTCGCGAAATCCTCTGCTGACATAGAATTAGACATTACTGCCATGTACTTTCTCTGTAAGGCAACGTCCCTTTGCCCTGCATCCTGCATAACCTCCTGTGCGCTCTTAAGCTCGCCCATTCCGTAAGCAGCGTTATCCGTAACTGTGCCAGAAATGTCTAGTGCAATTCCTCCCATCATTGCGGCTGTCCCTGCCGTACTCTTATGATAGGGGTTACTGTATGATATTTTTTCCATGTCAACATTCTGATTGTGGTTAATATTGCCTGTGTCTATCTTCATATTCATCTCCACAACAAATGTCGATTGATTATTTCTGCTTTATATTTCGGCAAAATACGGACAATCCTTAACCCATAAAGTGAGTCAGGGACGTTTCTCTTTGATCCGTTTCCATTTTCAGGCAACTATTCGGAACAGGCTCAGAATACTTCGTATTTTTTTGCTGTTTTGGATAGCTACTTTTTCAATAAAAAATAAGCCGGGAGAAAACGTCTCCCGACTCACCTCTGTTCACTCAATTCGGATGATATGTTGTTACAACCTTCTGAACATATTCACCTATACTGTCATTATTCTCATAGCACAATGCCATAAGCTCCTGCAGATCCACAATGAACTTCTCCGGATCGAATTCGATCGGTTTACCGATATGGATCATATTATTGGGCGTTGTCTGCATTCCTTCTTCCGCCATCAGCTTCTCTTCATACAGCTTTTCACCGGGGCGAAGGCCTGTGTATACTATCTTGATATCTACATCAGGCTTAAATCCCGAAAGCTTGATAAGATTTCTGGCCAGTGTGTCTATCTTAACCGGTTCACCCATATCGAGTACGAAAATTTCACCGCCGTGCGCATAAGTTCCGGCCTGTAACACCAGCGATACCGCCTCCGGAATGGTCATAAAATAGCGTATTATATCAGGATGAGTTACCGTGACCGGACCTCCGTTTGCTATCTGTTTCTGAAACAGCGGTACAACAGAACCGTTGGAACCAAGTACATTTCCGAACCTGACCGCAACAAATTCCGTATTTATCTTACTGGTATCAATCTTTTTATATATCCTCACACCCTCTGAATCAACCTCATGCTGAAACAGCTTCGGGATCTTGCTGACCTTACCGTCCTTTATCAGCTGATTAAATGACTGTATGACCATTTCGCACAGCCTCTTGCTTGCGCCCATTATATTGGTCGGATTAACCGCTTTATCCGTTGAAATAAGTACAAATCTCTCGCAGCCGTTCAGCATTGCCGCATGTGCGGTCTTATAGGTTCCGATCGCATTATTCTTGATCGCCTCACACGGGCTGTCCTCCATAAGAGGTACATGCTTATGAGCTGCGGCATGATATACAACCTGCGGATGATAGGTTTCAAACACGGAATTGATCCTTCGCGAGTCCCTTACCGATCCTATAAGCACAATAAGATTAAGACCGGGATAATCGGTTCTTAATTCCTGTTCTATTTCATATGCGCTGTTCTCATAAATGTCAAATATGATAAGCAGCCTGGGACTGTGAGCAGCTATCTGACGGCATAACTCCGAACCTATTGATCCTCCTCCGCCCGTTACCAGAATGACTTTGCCAGTAAGATAATTAAATATCTCTCCGAGATTAACCTTTATCGATTCACGTCCAAGAAGATCCTCTATCCTTACGTTACGCATTGAGCTCACGGACACTTCGCCGTTTACCAGCTGATACATGCCCGGAAGGTTTTTAAGCTCACAGCCTGTTTCCTTACAGACCGAGAGTATTTCACGCTTGGAAGCAACATCCGAATTGGGCAGGCAGAAGTAAATCTTCTTGATCGCATACTTTTCAACTGCATTCAGTATCTCATCTCGACCGCCTATAATAGGTACTCCGTCAATATACCTGTTCCATTTATTGGGATCGTCATCCACAATGCAACAGATCCTGTCCGCTGTTTCCTTTGAATGACTTACATCCCTTAAAATCATCTGTCCGGCTGAACCTGCTCCTATAAGCAGGACATTCACATTCTTCTCAACAGACCTGAACCCGGGCCTGAAATCCATAAGCAGGAAAAACCTGTATAAAAACCGTATCCCGGCGACAAGTGCGAATTGTATGAATGCCCCGAATATATAGTAAGACATCGGCATCCTGTGGAAAAAAGATATACCGACCGTATGTATGACAAAACATATGGCCGATGCTATCATTATCCTCATCAGTTCGCTGTAACTTGCAAACCTGAGTATTGTCTTGTACATTCTCTGCGTTGCAAAAACAGCAATACACAGTATTGTGTATATAGGTGCAAATCTCACGAAAGGAATAAGATACTCTTCCGGAATAAGCCTGAACCTGCAGTCAAACCTCATCCAGAGAGAAAAAAGATAGGCAAAATTAACGGCGAATATATCAAAAACAATCAATATCGCCGCTACTGCCTTCCAATGCTCTATATGCAATTTCCTTAGTATTATATCAAATTTATCACTCATGCTCATTACGCACCTGCTCTGTCAAATGAGCCGGGGTAAACGTCCCCGGCCCACCTATCCATTTATTCAATACAGAAATACTGCCGCTCCGTATGGTGCCAGGGGATATGCTACCGAGTACGGCTGTCCGTCCCATGGTATCTCCTCTGCCTGATACATAGTTTCCCTTACCATGCCGTTTCCGCCGAACCGCTCTTCATTGCTGTCAAGCAACAGCTTGTATTTCTTCTTCTCAGGCACTCCGACCCTGTAATCGTCTCTTGATATAGGCGTGAAGTTCATTACATACAGCAGCCTGTTCTTCTTTTCATTTTTCCCAAATCTTATAAAGCTGTAGATGCTCTTGTATGTATCGTTGGCATTTATCCATTTGAAACCGTTGAAACCTCTGTCCTGTTCATGCATTGCGGGATACTTCGTATATATCTTAAGAAGCTCACGTACATAAGCCTGCATTCCCGAATGAAGGTTGTCTTCAAGCAGACCCCAGTCAAGCTCCGTTTCCTCATTCCACTCACTGTCCTGGGCGAATTCCTGGCCCATGAACAGAAGTTTCTTACCGGCATGTCCCATCATGAAGGTATAGCCTACACGAAGATTGGCGAACTTGTCTACATAGTAACCCGGCATCTTGTTAAGCATCGAGCATTTAAGATGTACCACTTCATCATGAGAAAGTACAAGGATGTAATTCTCGGCATCATTATAGCTCATGGCGAAGGTCATCTTATGATGATTGTCCTTCCTGAACAGGGGATCAAGCTTCATATAATCGCAAAAATCGTGCATCCATCCCATGTTCCATTTAAAGGTAAAGCCCAGACCGTCATCCTCCGGCTCAGCCGTTATCCTGGGCCATGCGGTTGACTCTTCCGCTATCATCATTATGCCCTTGTCCGTTTTCTTAATGATCGAATTAAGATGCTTAAAGAACTCGATCGCCTCGAGGTTCTCATTTCCGCCGTATTTATTGGGAACCCACTGCCCGTTCTTCTTGCCGTAATCAAGATACAGCATGGACGCAACGGCATCGACTCTCAGTCCGTCTATATGATATTCATTTATCCAGAACAGGGCATTGGCAATAAGGAAATTCTTTACCTCGTTCTTGCTGTAATCAAATATCTTGGTACCCCAGTCGGGATGCTCTCCTTTTCTTGAATCGGCATATTCATACACTGCACTTCCGTCAAAATCAGCCAGTCCGTGTGCATCCTTGGGGAAATGAGCCGGTACCCAGTCAAGTATGATACCGATGCCGTTCTTGTGGAGCTTATTGACAAGGTACATAAAATCCTCGGGCTTTCCGTATCTCGATGTCGGTGCATAGTAGCCCGTTACCTGATATCCCCAGGATCCGTCAAAAGGATGCTCGGCAATTCCTATAAGCTCTATGTGTGTGTAGTGCATGTCTATAAGATAATCAACTATCCTGTCCGCGAACTGTCTGTATGTATAGAAGCCCTCATCCTCACGACCCGGATGTCTCATCCACGAACCGATATGGCACTCATATATAGCGATCGGAAGCTCCTGTATGTTGCATTCCTCCCTTTTCCTGATCCATGCGGAATCGGTCCATTTAAACCCATAAATATCCGTTACTATTGAAGCCGTACCGGGACGAAGTTCAGCATAATTGGCGTAAGGATCCGCCTTGTACAGCTTCTCACCCTTTGCTGAGGTTATGCAGTATTTATACATTGTTCCCGCAGAAAGTCCCGGAACAAACAATTCATAAATACCGATATCCCCTGTCTTATCCATCCGGTGCGATTCCTCATTCCAGCCATTGAAGTCACCTATGACAGATACTTCCATGGCTTTTGGTGCCCAAACGGCGAAATAAACTCCTTTATTTCCATCCTTTTCGGTGGGATGTGCACCCAGCTTCTTATATATATCGTAATGAGTTCCCGATCCGAACAGATATCTGTCCATCTCAGTGATAAATGGTGATAAAACCTGATTAGCCGTCATAGCCGTCTCCTTTCTCTTCCCTGATTATTTGAAAGCACAGTCTAAAGACTATACAACGAAATCCTTTTCTCTCAGTATGATATAGTCATTATCATCATACCTCTTTGCAAGAAGCACATCCATAAAATGCGACATGTTCTTTCTGCCAACATGCTTTTTGGCATTGTCCACAATCTCGATAACATCCTCTATTCCGGGTGTATGATCAGGTGACTGAAGATCACCTATACGCCTGTACAACGCAAGTGTGCCCATCTCATCTATGGTGTACTCATCCTCTTCAGCATAGCTTTTTCCGTATGCAACAAGATCATCGGTCGAGAATTCCTGAAGGTCTACCCTTGAATCAAATACCCTGTCAATCACTTCTTTTGATGCACTGAATACCTCAGTAAGCTTTTCCTTGTCTCCTTCAAGTATGACAAGCACCAGTTCACTCTCAAGCTCCAATGCTTCTGCAACAAGCCTTGCGGATGAAGGTGTCAGTCCCTCAGCATTTTCGACAATAAGTGCACCCCTTCTTAATTTCTTGATAGTAAGGGGTATATCCTTCTTGTTTAAAGCTTCTCCGGATATCTTGGCTACCTTACCCTTGAAATTAACGTCCATACCCTGCATGAGCTTAATAAGGTTAACAGCTATCGTCTTCCTGCCCGATGTTTCACTGCCCATGACCACAACATTTCCTCTTGCAGGCTCCATTGACATCTTATCTATTGCATCGATCAGCTGGTTCTTAAGCCATCCTATTCCTTTGAACCGGTTGAATATCTGCTTCTCATCATCATCAAAATCCCTCTTGACTTCTGTAGCCATATCCAGCTTCATATATGTGGGATATCTCTTTTTCCTGCCGATTTCTCTTTTTCGCTCCGTCTTCTTTTTGGGTTCATCCAGATCGTCATATTCGAACTCAACTCCGGCTTCGTAATTTGCTCTTGCTATTTCATCCAGAGGCAGCCCGTCTGTCTTCATCAGACTGTCAATTCCGTCAGGCTGCTCGATTACTACCATCTCCTCGACTTCACCGTAATCATCAAGTGCTTCATACGGATAAGTAGGAAGCTCTGATGTCACTTCAAATGCCGCTCTTCTTGATGTTTCTTCATCCTCTGAATAAGAGAGTTCCTCTGAAGCCTCCGATTCTCCGTTCTCTTTCTCCTCATCCTCTTCAGAATCATCTATATTCATTATTTCCTTGAAATAAAGCTCATTGTTTATTGCTTCCTTACGAGCATCACTGTTGTCATCATCGCTCTCTAATGCTACAGGTTCCGGATCAGGCTCATAGGTTACTTCTTTGATCGGAAGCTCATCCCAATCTGTATTTTCTATGTTCGGAAGTTCTTCTGTCTCAATTCCTATTTCATCCGGAACTTCGGTTGTAGTTA
>JAEEHY010000020.1 GCA_016281085.1 Lachnospiraceae bacterium | reverse complement strand
CTCATGGGATTACGCTTATAAGCCATTGCCGATGAACCTATCTGGTTCTTTTCAAAGGGCTCCTCAACCTCTTTAAGATGCTGAAGCAGCCTTATGTCATTGGAAAACTTATGAGCGCTGGCAGCAATGGATGCAAGTACATTGGCAACCCTTGTGTCGATCTTTCTTGAATAGGTCTGTCCCGACACCGGATAACACTCCCTGAAGCCCATTTTCGCGGCTATCATCGGATCTATCCTGTCTATCTTCTCATTATCACCGTCAAAAAGCTCAAGAAAGCTTGCCTGGGTGCCCGTAGTACCCTTTGAACCGAGAAGCTTCATTGTCGAAAGAACGAAATCAATCTCCTCAAGATCCAGCATGAACTCATTCATCCACAGCGTTGCCCTTTTTCCTACCGTTGTGGGCTGTGCCGGCTGAAAGTGTGTAAACGCAAGTGTAGGAAGCTCCTTATACCTGTCAGCAAACTTCGACATTTCGTATATAACATTAATAAGTTTACGACGTACAAGCTTAAGAGCCTCATTCATTACTATGATATCTGTATTATCACCCACATAGCAGGATGTAGCTCCCAGATGGATTATGCCCTTTGCCTTCGGACATTGTTTCCCGTAAGCATAAACATGGCTCATAACGTCGTGGCGTACTTCCTTTTCCCTCTTTCTGGCCACATCATAATTGATGTCCTCGGCATGCTCCTTAAGTTCATCTATCTGTTCCTGGGTTATGTTAAGACCCAGTTCCTTTTCCGTCTCGGCCAGTGCTATCCACAGTCTCCTCCATGTCCTGAATTTCATATCGGGTGAAAAGATATACTGCATCTCCTCACTGGCATATCTTTCCGACAAAGGACTTACATATCTGTTTGTCATATTTTTCCCCTTTCCCATCGCAACTAAACACAATGTAACTCTTGATCCCGGCGCCATAATGCATCCACTTGATAATGCAGGGGCATTGAGATATAATCTATATACAACATATCAATAAATATAAATTACCGGAGTACGGGTCAATGCACGAAAAACGCAAAGAAAAAAGAATACCGATCAATATAAAGCTTTCGGTGTCTGACTTATATACCGAAAGTTCAAATACACTGCTGGACATATCGGCCCCGATCGAAGTTACTGATATTTCGGCAAAAGGACTGGGCTTCATATCGGATGCCGTCCTCCCTATAGGCTGTATATTTATCTCAAATATCGAACTGGACCGCGAACTTCCGCAGATCATCACCGATATAAAGATCATCCGCTCACAGGCGATCGATGATAACCGCTACCGCTACGGATGCGAGTTTGTCTCGATATCTCCACGCGTATCCAAAATGCTTGACGATTTCGAACAGAGAATATCCGACAGCTGACCAGTTGCTCACCAATGCAAAATACTACCATGTTTCCATGCATAAATCAAGGATTACTGATACTGACTTACTATTGCCAGTATCTCATTGCTGAACTTGGGATACTCCTTAACCAGGGTCTCGATCTCTTCTTTCGAATTATCCATACTGTAATTGTTGAAATCCATGCCCTTCTTAAGCTTTTTTCTCTGTATGATGAGCTTACGCCGGACATCCTGCATTACATCTTCATCGGTCAGAAGCTCAGTCCTGTATACAAACATTGAGGGATCGTTAAGCCGGTATTTCCTCAGCTCGTTTATCAGCTCTTTCCTGGCTTTCTCTATTTTTTCCGCGACCTCCTCTGAATGATGTCTGGCAGCCTTCTCTTCAAGATATTTCTCCCACATGTAGCTAAGCTCATATGAATTGTTGATATTATACTTCGTGTAATAAAAATCAATAAGATTTGTCGTATTGACATATTTTATCTTAACGCTGTTTTGCAGCGTTATCGCTTTGTTGATCTTCTTCTCCGCCTTCACCTGAGAATCCTGCGAATTCTTAAACGTAACGCTCACACCCGTAAGTGCAAGGCAGAAAAAAGCAAGCACCACATAATACCCTATACGCACATCAAAGTTAAGTGTCATCTGCAGGATAAACAGTAAAGCGGCGGCAAGTACTGAGACAAGTGTGGCTACAAAGGCAAATGCCTTGGCATTTGCAGCCCGGTGTTTATCCTCTCTGCGCTGATAGGCCAGAGCACCCTTCTCCCCTTCAAGCAGGTTAAGATCCCGCTTTATGGTCATCTGACGGTCTTCCTCAGCCTTTATCTTCTTTATAACATCCGGGATCTCCTTCTCACGCCGCTCTATATCACGATATTGGGATTCTGTTATCTTGGTGAGCGGACGTTCATACTTTTCCTCATCCTCTTCAATCTTCTCTATACGCTTGGCAAGTCTGACCAGTTCGGAAAACTGAGTCAGTGACAGGGCGCAGACCTCATCAATATCAGCAAGCTGCTGGGTGACCCTTTCATATTCATGACGCTGGCCCTTAAGATCATCGGCCGCTGCCTTCATCATCTCACACCGATCCCTGACATACAGCTCTCTTTCGCGGTAATCAAGGATATTTATGTCGGCAAGCTTAATACCTGTTCGCTTCAGCTTCTCACGGATCTCGTCGGCATTATCGTCCTCTTCCTCATCAAAGGTCATTCCCACGCCGAAATCAAGATCATCATCCTCATCATCATCAAAACCGAGCTTTTCCTTTATAAAGTCAAATAATCTCATCGGCATCTCCTCCTAATGAAGGATCATCTCCATCCTGTAGTCATTCTTCCACGAGTCGATGGTCTGATCGACAGCAATATAATAACTGCTTATCCTTCCCTCTTTTTTAAGGGCCTTAAGCTCCTCAAGCTCCTTTACATATGGGTTCTGCGGATCCCTGTATTCTGTTCTTTTAGCCACGATCTGCTCGGCCTCATTTACAATATCCTGCGGATAACCGCATCTTATCAGCATACGTTTATATTCGTCATCATCCATATATATGTGGCAGCAGACAAGATGCAGCTTCAGCGTATCATCATCCATATTCAGTCTGTACGCCTCAAGATAGCATTCTGCGGCTTTTTCATAAGTCAGAAGCTTGGCATAGGCCGTACCCATATTGTGCAGCACTGACGCGTATAACACAGGTTCAGCATCGGGATCTATCCGGTCAAGCGTTCCCCTGTACTCGTCCAGTGCCCTCGCATAACGCCTTGCCTTAAGAAGATTGTCTCCCCGGCTCTTATGCTTTCTTGCGGGACTCAACCCGGAACTGGCAATAAGTATCTGTTTTACATTTCTTATTTCATCCTGGTCGCAGTATGCAACCTCCGTCAATATAGCTGTAACAAAATCAGTCAGGCTGCCGTCGATTTCAATGATTTCCCGAAGCTTCCCGGCAAGCTCCTTAAGCCCCAGCTGTTCGCCGATAAAACTGCACAGAGATTCTTCCATAAAATCCCTGTCAAGCGTATGTGCATTCTGTGCAAGAACATAGCACAGCTCCTCGGCGGAATAAACATTTACGGAAAGTCCGGTAACATTATATGGTTTGTCCGCCATCTCGCCATGGCATAATAAAAGATTGGACATATTCTTATGTTCCCTTTACTCTATCTCAGTCTCCTGTTCCCATTTCATACCCGTGGCAGGAAAAATCTCACCAAATCCAAGATCCTCTATCACAACCTTAACCTTACTGCCCGACTGAAAACCTACATTCATCTTAAGCCTGGTGGTCTTGGGCGGTCTGCCCGGAAGACCGTCAAGCCCGATCGTTACCGTTCTTACGGCTTTACCGTCAAGGGGTGTGACGATCAGATCGACCTTACTGCCCCCCGCAAGAATGAACTCAACCTCGGTGCCGATATCAAACCAGTTCTCACCGCCATCCGCAAGTGCTATATATTCCTCCCTGGCACCTCTGTCCATCAAAATTCCGAGGTTGAACTGAAGCTTGTCCTTACCAAGAAACAGATAATCCTCATTAAGCTTTGTCGGTATAAGCCTGTCCATACCGAAGTAACAGGCGCCCTTCGAATACATGTTCCTTCCCTGAAATACGCGTCTTCCGACACACAGGAAGCCTATAGTCTTCTTACACCATTCTCCGTCAAACCCTGTTCCCAGCAGATATACCGAACGGATCGGCCTTGACATAAGGAAATCATGCATCATATCATGCAGTCTTTTATCGGCAATCTCCACCTGTTCCTCATATTCCGCATCAGTTTTACTGTCTGTATCGCCTTCTTGTTCCTCATCTTCATAAACAGCCTTCTTTTCGGGAACCGGATAATTCGTAAACAATTGTTCGTCGATCATCCCCACTATCGGCGTCGTCCTGTGATTCAGCCTCATATGATATGACATTATATTTCTTCCGTCATGGTCAAATACGACACATTCAGGGTCCCAGAGCTCACTCTGCTGATGGAGCATATAATAATATACGCTCTCACTGTAGCTTAAAAACAATATCTTTGCGCGTTCGACCGGTATTGCCGCAGCCACTCTCTCAAGAACCGCCAGCATTTCACGATCGAGCTTTTGAACCGAAATAACTAGTGACTCTATCTGATCCACCGCCACATATACCGACAGCAGATCAAGTGATTTCCTCATAAACAGTATCAAAAGATCGATACCGTTGAATTCCTCGCCGTCTATCGTTATGCTTCCTGCGCGAAGTGCAAGTGTCAGAAGCTTGTTGACCTCGGCCCCCTCATCATTCATGATAAGCCTTGTAGCTTCAGTCCCAAAGCTCCATTGATTGACCTTCTTCCTCTTGCATAACACCGTGGGTATGCCAAGCCTCTCGTTTTCACCGTCAGAAACAAGTGTCTTCGGATCATCATTATTCAATTCAAAATAGCTGATCTGTGTGAGCAGGTCATTCAGATCGTAACCCACAACATACCGTGTACTGTTATCCATTTATCCTCCGCATTATACCCGGCTTAAATACAGGTGAACACACTTTGCGCAAAACACTCATCAGTAACATATTCCTCCATCAGCTGCATCAGCGTATCATCATCCTGAAGCGTTTTTGACACTACCATATCGTTTAACAGGGCATATCTGGAACTTCCCATCTGTGAAACGGTATCCGACACCGATATCGAATCCGAGAATGTGAAAGATTCCCTGCCATTAAGCTCCTCGGAAATATAATATTGAAGATTCTCACCGAAAAACAGCACAAATTCCTGCGAGAATATACCACCGTACATATTTCTCATTTCATCGGTATGATAATGATCATCCATTTCGTTGCTCTCTATAATATAATGTAATCTGACTCTTGCGGCCGGATTGGTCTTATATTCGATTATCGTCTTATCATTATACTCGGCAAGACCGGGCAAAAGCTTTGTGTACCTCTTGAAAAACTCGAAATAGATATTTCTCTGTGTAAACTCCTTAAGAAAAGCAACTATCATTTCCTTAAGTTCTTCGTTCTCATCATCACGTTCCTCGGCATAATGCTTGAGGATCGCCAGCTTACAGGCATCATTTAACTCTTCTCCCCTCCTGTAATTCTTGAGTATGTGTTCAAATATCCTGCCGTCAAGCATCCTGTCCTTTACAAAGTAATCATAGGCATTGTATGAAAGGTACGCCAGCTCGACCCTTGTATTGGGTCCCTGTCTTAAATACTCCTCAAAGAGTTCCTCTTTTTCACCTATTGTTGTCCTTGTCAGCAGCATCTGGATGATCAGCTTCTCCATCAGCTGGAAATAATCAACGTCAAACTCCCTGGCAGCCTTCCACAGATTTCTCAGCTCCTTGGTGAGTCCGTTAAAGTGGTCGACAAGATACTGCAGCGTCAGCACATCATACTTACCCTTGATAAACGCATGATAAGCCACCTTGACGAGCATAACGTCATATAGCTCCTCTTTCTTTCCTATCATATGCGAACATATTCTTACAAGTGTCTTAACCGGAACCTTTTCAGCGCCGTAAACAGTGACTATTTCATAAGCAGACTCATACATGCCCCTCATAACAAAGTATCCGAGAAGCTCCGCCCTGTCCTTTACGCTCAGTATGGACGGATCTATATTTATAAGGAACTCATCCAGTGTGCTTATGGCATTGTTATCATAGTAATGCCTTAAAAGCTCCATCCGGACATCCCTCTTAAAGCTTTCCTTTATATCCACGGAATCGACCAGATTCCTGCAGTATTCAACATTATTGTCATCGACCGTTATATAATGTCTTCTTCCGTTGCACAGATACAGATTGAAGCCCGGATTGTCGGTCACGTAGTTCTTGATATACGGAATATACTGTGTTTCATCCATAAGTCTCGATATGTTTTCGGGAGAGATCACAGTTCGTCTTCCGTCTGCATCCTCGCCAAATACCATATACCTGCTGCTGTACACCTCGGGATATGCATGACCGTTCTCAACCGGATAGATCCCTTCGCCCTCAAACTCCTCCTGGATCACACATATCCGTCTGATCCCCGGATCCTTAATTACCACATCCACCGAGAACAGCAGCCTCACAAACGAATTAACCATATCGGGCTTAATCTCCTGCGGAGGGCAGACATGCTCATAAAGATAAGCCAGATCCCTGTTTATCTTTCCCCCGGCGATCTGTGCATCTGCGAAGCTCTTCATGGTAGGCTCATATTCCTCACACAGCTTCTGGATCTCCATCCTGTGCTTGAGCATATTGGTATAAAGATAAGCAAGATGCATATAATCCATATGATTTCTGAAACCGAAATACATGATCACCGATTTGGGCAGAAGCTCCTCATGATCCATCGGTACGGACAGCATATAATATTCGTACAGCTTGGTAATACGCAGCTCAAGCTCAACTCCCCTGCTGTACCATTCGAAATATTCACTGTCAGTCTTGTTGGCCTTGATAAGCATGGAGCATATGGCACTGACCACGTCCGGATCTTCATTTATCTTATGTATCTTTATAAGAAGCCTGAGCAGCGATGGTGAAAAATCCTTTGTACGGGCACATATATACAGTATCTGTTTACAAAGTTCATTGTTCATGAGGCCGTTCTTCGCTGCCCAGTAAAGGATCTGTATCTCCATTTCATCCAGCCGCGTAAGTGTAGCCGGATTATTCACATAGTACTGATATGCTTCAACATATATGATGGGACTGCGGCATCCTCTTTTATACTGTTCATCTATGAGTTCGATCTTACGCACATGATTGTTCGACAGATCCTCATCAAGGTACATAAGGGTCCACAATATCCTGTAATCGTCCCTGTTCTCCTTATACAGCTCCTCTACTTCCCTGGCCTTTTCATTAATATATGCATCATCTCGCATATACAGAGTCGTCAGGTAAAGATAGTAGCTGTATATGGTCGGTTCCTTCCGCATTATCTTAAGGTCATTGGCAACATGATCCAGTATCCACTTGGCTTCGTTGTATCTTTGGGAAACCAGCAGCAGCTGAGCCTGAAAAAGCCTTGATTCGGGGTTCTTGTCATCAAGAACATTGAGACGTTCCACTATTTTAAGCGAATCTCTTATCCATGTATTAACACTTATATGCTTGGTCCTGAAGGCAATGTAACAGCGCATCAGACGCATCGTAAGGTTACGCTTCTCACGTCTCTCTATCCTCAGGCCTTCATTACTCATACGTTTGGAGGCAACTATGGTCACAGTCAGCTTCTGATGTGAGCTTTCAAAAATGAGCCTTCCGAAATTCCTGCCCTCATGAAGCCTGTCTTCTTCAACAAAGAAAACAAAACGGTGAACATTTCCAAGAAAATCATTTGATGTGAGTGTATCTTTTTCGATACGAAGAAAACTGCTGTCCGACGTGGCTTTAACATTCACATATCCCCATGTAGACTTCCTGATAGGCAGCTCACATCTGAGTGTTTCGGTAATATTGGTAAGCTCATGATATGTCTTATCGACGGAATACATTACGGGCTGCTTCTTGTTTATGGCTATAAGGAAATCATCAACACTCTCCTCATTTCCGATCCTGTTGGAAAATCCGCGGTATTTGATAAGATTCTGCTGTTCATTCCCCTCAAAGACCTGAATGAAATCCCTGGCGTAGAACAAAGATACCGCCTCATCCCAGCTCATCTGTGCCTGATTGGTAAAGTGGAACAGGTTTTTCACGCTGCCCAGAGAATTCTTTACTATGCTTCTTACGATAGAAAAAGCAAACGGAATGTAATATTCACCCTTGTTTGATACTATCTGGACATCTCCCTTTATAAGATCACCGGGTTCAAGACCGGTTGTTGCAAACATAAATGCCACATCCACCCTGCTTGCATTGAAACTGTCGATACGGCAGACGAGCCTCATATTGGATGTATACACCTTACCGGAAACAGGAAGCGAATCCCTGCTGAATATGGTAAAGGAACCTTCATACAGCTCACCGGCAGGAAGTGACTCTTCAATTCTAGACACAGAAAAAGAGAGCTTTCCGTTGTCATAATCGAAAAACCCGTTAACAAGTTTATCTACTATCTCATGCAAGTTCCTCACCACACTTTACTTGACTTTAATCAAAATAGAGTATACCATACCCGATATAAATCACACAAGGAGATTAAACATAAATGATACAGCATTCAGACCATTTTCACGGCAGTGATCTTGAAAAAATCGAACAGATATACGGAATAAACAGAAACGAAATCGTAAGCTTCTCGGCAAACGTAAATCCTCTCGGATTGTCGCCCAGGCTAAGGAATACACTGGCAGAGCATCTTGATGTGATAACCGGCTACCCGGACAGAGAATACCTCGGTCTTCGAAAGGTTATAGCAGGATACTGCGGCACTGAACCAGAACATATAGTTGTCGGAAACGGTTCAACCGAACTCATCTCCCTGTTCATACAGCTTGAACACCCGAAAAAAGCACTGATAATCGGCCCCACATACTCCGAATATGAACGTGAGGTTTCGCTCGGAGGCGGTACTTCCCTTTATTTTCCGCTCAGGGAAAAGGATGGATTCACTCTTGATTACGATAAGCTCGAAACACAGCTTAACGAAAGCATCGATCTTCTTATCCTTTGCAATCCGAACAACCCCACTTCCACCTGTATAACCAGGCAGACCATGAGAAATATCCTTGATGTCTGCAAACAGAACGATATATTCGTAATGGTGGACGAAACCTATATCGAATTCACCAGTAATTATGACGAGGTAAACTGTATCCCCCTGACAAGATACTACAACAACATCATCATCCTGCGCGGGATTTCCAAATTCTTCGCGGCACCCGGACTGCGCCTCGGTTACGGCATCACGGGCAACAGGGATCTCATAAAGGCGATCAACTCAAGGCAGAATCCATGGACGATCAACTCACTGGCCGAGGAGGCCGGCAAGCTGATGTTCACAGATGAAGATTACATTGCACGTACAAAAGAGCTTATAAGCACCGAAAGAGCCCGTGTGACCGATGCTCTTTCCAATATAAAAGGGCTCAAGGTATATGAGCCCTCAGCTAACTTCGTATTGGTCAAGATAGAAGACGAAGATGTAAATGCCGACATACTGTTCGATGCCTGCATACGCAGTAAAATGATGATCAGAAACTGCTGCACCTTTCCCTTCCTCAGCAACAAGTTCTTCCGCCTGTGTTTCATGTTACCGGAAATGAACGACCGACTGATAAATGTTATCAGAGATTGTATCCTGTCTCAAAAGCCAGCTTGTTAAGATCAACGAATTTAGGCTTGACTGTCTTTTCGATCACGTCAAACCACTGTTCTTTATCAAAATCCATGTGCTTTGCGGCAACTCCGAGGACTATGACATTAAATACCTTGGGATTGCCGAGCTTAAGCGCTTCACTCATCGCATCAACATCAATGACCCTGTACTCCTTCTTAAGACCTTCAACTATGCCTTCGGGGTATTCAGCCTGCCCTATTACCACAGGCATCGGGTCTATACGCTGTGTATTTACAATAAGCACTCCGTCCTTTTTGAGGAAATGCGCATATCTTTTGGCCTCCAGCTGTTCAAAGGCGATAAGGACGTCAGCCTGACCTTCTTCCACGATCGGCTCGGCGACACTCTCTCCATATCTGACATAAGTCACGACAGAGCCTCCGCGCTGAGCCATTCCGTGAACTTCCGACATCTTGACGTCATAACCTGCGCCAAGCATGATCCCGCCCAGAATACGGCTTGTAAGAAGTGTTCCCTGTCCGCCGACACCTACTATCATTATATTCTTGGTTTTCACTTGTTAATCTCCTAACATCACATCTATACTTATGCTTTCTGCCGCAAGGACTCACTCATATCACCGGATCATCCTGTGGACATCAGCAGGGAACATCCTTTATCGCTCCGAATTTACACTGCGACTTACAAAGACCGCATCCGTTGCACATGGTCGTATCTATCCTTGTAACGCCGCTGTCAAGCTTCGTAACGGCCGGGCATCCCGGTTTCATGCACATTCCGCATTTCTTACATAAATCCGCATCCACCTGGCAGGTATGCGTTACGGGTGTCCTGTTAAGCAGCACACACGGCGTCTTTGTTATGATGACCGACACTTCATCCCTGGCAAGCTCCTGCTTAATAAGCTTCTCCAAGCCTTCAGTATCGAACACATTGATTTCAAAGACATTCCTGACCCCGATCGCCTCACACAGCTTCGGAATACTTACGGCGGGAACCTCATCACCCTGGAGCGTCTTACCCGTTGCCGCATGATCCTGATGTCCCGTCATTCCGGTTGTCGAGTTGTCGAGGATCATAACTGTTCCGGTACCCTGATTGTATACCATGTTGATCAGCGAATTAACGCCGGTATGCATAAAGGTGGAATCTCCTATAACCGCAACCCAGTTCTTGATATAATCCCTGCCCTTCGCCTTTTCCATACCGTGCAGGGTGGAAATACTCGATCCCATGCAAATGGTGGTGTCAACAACCCCGAGAGGCGGAACCGCTCCGAGCGTATAGCAGCCTATATCACCCGCTGCATGTATCTTAAGCTTGTTAAGCACCGTAAAAGCACTCCTGTGGGGACATCCCGGGCAGAGGATAGGCGGACGTCCGGGAACATCAGCCGCTTCCTTGATTTTAATATCCTCATGCAGTACTGCCTTCCTTAACATGTTGGCGCTGTACTCACCCTGTATCGTAAATATCTCCTTACCGATCGCCTTAATGCCCCACGAACGCACCTGTGTCTCAATAAGAGGATCCAACTCTTCAAAAATATACAGAGTATCGACCCTGGACGCAAAATCCTCGATCAGCTTACGCGGAAGGGGATTGACCAGCCCAAGCTTAAGCACAGAGGCATTGGGAAGGACTTCCTTAACATATGTATAAGGTATTCCGCTTGTTATGAAGCCTATGGATGTATCGTTCATTTCAACCCTGTTGATGGGGAAATCACACGAATCCTCTATAAGCCTTTTCTCCCGCTCCTCTACGACCAGATGACGACGCTTCGCATTGCCGGGCATCATCACGTACTTTGCTATATTCCTTTCGTACGGTTTATCTTCTATATCAAGTCTGTCCTCAAGGGTCACCAGTCCCTGCGAATGGGAAAGCCTTGTTGTGGTCCTTAAGATCACCGGAGTATCATACTTTTCACTCAGATCGTAAGCGAACTTAATGAAATCCTTTGCTTCCTGTGAATCGGAAGGTTCGATCACAGGCACCTGAGCAGCTCGCGCAACCATCCTTGTATCCTGCTCATTCTGCGAGCTGTACATTCCGGGATCGTCTGCCGCAACAAGCACCATTCCGCCTGATATACCGGTATAAGAAACCGTATACAGCGGATCTGCCGCCACATTTACCCCGACATGCTTCATTGATACAAGCGAGCGGACTCCTGCCATGGAAGCTCCTATCGCAACCTCGGTCGCGACCTTCTCATTGGGGGACCATTCACAATACAGCTCATCCTTATATTTAACTATATTTTCACTTATCTCGGTGCTCGGCGTGCCCGGATAAGCGGCAGAAACCTTTACTCCCGCCTCATATGCTCCGCGGGCAATGGCCTCATTGCCAAGCATCAT